>DASRRF010000065.1:0-8372 GCA_035695905.1 Micromonosporaceae bacterium
AAGGCCTGGGGCCGGCCCGGCTGTACGTCAGCAGCCTGTCCGTCGGGTTCGTGGTCGTCGAGTTCGAACTGCCCGACGACACCGTGGTCGACCTGGAAAGCACGGGTCCGCGGCGCACCTTCAAGGCGTACGAGGCACCGGTGTCCGAGGCGCTGCGACCCCGGATCGCGGACTGGTGCCGGCGGATCACCGCCGCGGTGGATCCGGCGCTCACCGACCCGCGGCCCGACGGCGGCCTGCCCGCCGGGCAGCTGCTGTGGTGGCACCGGGTCGCGGTGAACCCGCCGGCCGGCCACGAGTTCCCCGCCGCGCGCTGGTACGGCTCGAGGGTCGACCTCGCCGAGGGCATGGTCGCGATCATCGGCAGCGGCTTCAGCCTGGTGTACGGGGACCAGATGCACGTGGTCGGCGAGGTGGTCGAGGGCCTGCTGGTCGCCACCCAGGAGTGGCTGATCGTGGACGAGGCCAAGCGGCTGCTCGCCGACCACCTGATCCGGCTGTCCCGGTCCCGGGAGGCCGGACTGGTCAGCGTGGATACCCAGTACCTCGAGGTGCTCCAGCTGACCGAGGAGGTGACGCTGCGCAACTTGATCCTCTCCGAGGAGGTCCGCTACCTCGCGAACGCGCGGATGAAGGTCAAGGAGGCGGCGGCCGTCGCCTGGCGGATGTCCCAGGAGGCCGCGGAGCTGGAACAGCGTACGGCCGCCCTGCGCGACCTGTTCAGCCTGCACCGCGAACGGATCACGAACGACCGGGACAACCGGCGCAACCGGCTGGTCTTCGTGTTCACCGCGCTCACCCTGATCCAGGGCATTCTGGTCTGGTACGACTTCCTGACCACCGACGACACGTCGGTCGGCGCGGACCCGCGGCCGTCGATCGCGGTGGTCGTGTTCATCGCGACGGTGGTCACGCTGGTTGGCGCGTTCGGCTACCGCTACCTGGGCGCCGCCCGGCGCTGGCTGCGGGACGCGGCCCGGGACGCCGACTCAGTGGCGCCAACGCCCGGCCCGCCGCCCGGTCTGCCGGCCCCGCCCATGCCCCGGCACCGCAGCGCGGCGATGCCGGCCACGCTGCCCGAGCGGCTCGACGAACGGTCCCGCTGACCAACCCGGCCCCGGCTCGTAATCCCGGTTGCTTCGTTATCCCGGTCGTGAGGGAATCCGGCGTGAGGGAATCCGGCGTGAGGTTCCGGTGTGAGGGGTAGGCGGGCGGCTCCGGTACGCCGTGGTTGGCCCGATGCGCTCGGCTTCGTACTTGGCACCAGGAGTTGGCCAGGTACCAGGGGTTGGCCGGGGCATTCCGCTCGCCGGAAAGTGTCGGTAGCCTCTACAGCCATGCCGGCGTCGGACACCGAGGAAGAGCGCAGCGGCGGGCGGCTGCTCGGCGTGCTCTTCTGGGCCGGGGTCGCACTGGCCCCGCTCGCCGCGCTGTTGTTGCTGCTGGGCCAGGGTGAGCAGCCGCTGCGGATCGCAGCGGTGCTGGCCGTACTTGCGGTTGTCCTCATTGGACTGTCCATTACCCTGCGTCGTGACACCGATGCGGTACGGGCCGAGATGGAGGAGACCCTCCTCGACGAGATCGACCTGTTGCGCGAGGACGTCCGGCAGGACATCTCGACCGCCGTACGCGCATCGCACCGGCAGTCCGGCGAGAAGCTGCAGGCCCTCTACGAGTCGGTGGAGGCGCTCCGGGCACAGTTGGAGGCGGTCCGGGCCGGTTTCGATCGGCCGGTCGCCGCACCCGCCGCGGCACACCCCGCGCCGCACGTCGGCTCCGCCCGGGTCGGCACGGCCGGCGTACCGGGCCATGGCGTACCAGGCCATGGCGTACCAGGTCAGCCACCCGGCCCCGGCATGGCGCCGCCGGTGGTCGGTGGGGGAGTCGTCCGGCACACGGAGACCGTGCAGGTCACCACCCGGCAGACGATCGTCGATCCGCACTCGGACGGCCAGGCCGGACGCGGCACCGTGTACGCCGCCGGTACCGAGTACGGTAGCGGCCCCTACGCCCCTGGACGGCCCGCCGAGTCCACCGAGGAGTCGTGGACCGAGCAGCGCCTGCGCGAGCGGTTGCGATCGCGCACCGGCGATGCCCGACCCGGTGACGGTCGGCCCGCCGACCCGCGAGCCGCCGACGGCCGTCCCGGCGACGGGCGGCGCCCCCGGCCGTACGACCGCGACGACGACCCGGGCGACGACGAGCGCTGGTCCGGCATGCGTGCCGGCGATCGCTGGGCCTCGGTGCGTACCGACGATCGCGGGCGGGAACTGCGGATGGGTGAGCGCCGTTCGGCCGTGCACTCCGACGAGTCCGGCACCGAGATGCGCATCGAGGACCGGTGGGCGGCCGTCCGCCGGGAGGCCCGGGAGGAGTCCCGCGGTCGCTGGGAGCGCGAGGAGCGGGAGAACCGCTGGTCAGACGACCGCTGGGGTCCCGAGGTGGAGGACACGAGCCGCTGGGAGGACCGGTGGAGCGGCGAGCGCCGGGCGCAGCCCGCTTTGCCGGCCGCCAGCAGCGAGCCGTCGTGGAGCCAGAGCTGGGGAGCGGAGAGCGCCGGCGGCCGGCGGCGCCACGCCGCAGGCCGGGACGATGAGGACTCGTACAGCTGGGAGGCTCAGCTCGACGACCCGGCTCCGAGCCGGCCGGCCCGGCAGCGCCGGGTGGACTACGAGCTCTAATTCCGGCTGTAACTCTGGCGCTCGCCTTCGCTCGCGCGGGCCCCGGGCCCTTGCCGGGGCCGGCAGGTATGACCCGACGACGATATGTCTCAGCGCCATAAATATGGCGCTGAGACATATCGTCAGGAACTGATGGCCCCGGGGCGGCGGGCACAGGCCTATTTGTCGATGTCGCCGACTACGAAGAACATCGAGCCGAGGATGGCGATCAGGTCAGGCACCAGGCACCCGGGGATCAACGTGGTCAGCGCCTGCACGTTGGCGTACGACGCGGTCCGCAACTTCATCCGCCATGGCGTCTTCTCGCCGCGGGAGACCAGGTAGTACCCGTTGATCCCGAGCGGGTTCTCGGTCCACGCGTACGTGTGCCCCTCCGGTGCCTTGACCACCTTCGGCAGCCGGACGTTCACCGGGCCGGTCACCGAGTCCACCCGGTCGAGGCATTGCTGCGCGAGATCCAGCGACACGTACGCCTGGTCCAGCAGTACCTCGAACCGCGAATGGCAGTCGCCGGCCTGCCGGGTCACCACGGGTACCTCCAGCGAGCCGTAGGCCAGGTACGGCTCATCCCGGCGCAGGTCGAAGTCGAGCCCGCTGGCCCGGGCGACCGGCCCGGACGCCCCGAACGCCGCGGCCGCCGCCGCACTCAAAATACCGACCCCACGCGTCCGGGCCAGGAAGATCTCGTTGCGCCGGATCAGGTTGTCCAGGTCGGGCAGGCGCCGGCGGACCTCGCCGATGGCCGCGCGGGCCCGCCCGGTCCAGCCGGCGGGCACCTCCTCCTTGAGGCCACCGACCCGGTTGAACATGTAGTGCATCCGCCCGCCGGAGGCCTCCTCCATGACCGCCTGCAGCGTCTCCCGCTCGCGGAACGCGTAGAACACCGGGGTGATCGCGCCGATTTCCAACGGGTACGACCCGAGGAACATCAGGTGGTTCAGCACCCGGTTCAGCTCGGCCAGCGCGGTGCGCAGCCAGACCGCGCGCTCGGGTACCTCGATGCCCATCAACCGCTCGACCGCGAGCACGACGCCCAGCTCGTTGGAGAACGCGGAGAGCCAGTCGTGCCGGTTCGCCAGCACGATGATCTGCCGGTAGTCGCGCACCTCGAACAGCTTCTCCGCACCCCGGTGCATGTACCCGATGATCGGCTCGCAGGACACCACGCGCTCGCCGTCGAGCAGCAGCTTCAGCCGGAGTACGCCGTGCGTGGAAGGGTGCTGCGGCCCGATGTTCAGCACCATGTCCGCGGTGTCGAGCCCGGCACCCGTCCCGACGGTCAGCTCCCGAAGGGCAGTCATGGCCGCCATCGTGCCATGCTGAGCCAGTTGGTGGACAGGCCGACCGGTTGCAGCAGCCAGTAATGTCCACCGAGGCCGGCCGGATCGGTCAGCTCGGTCGCCTGCGAGGCCGCCGCGAGCGCGCTCAGGTAACCGGCCGGATCCCGCGAGGCCAACTCCAGCGGTGGCCGCCGGCCGTTGACCCCCAACGCCCGCAACGCGTCTCGCTGGGTTACCAGCAGGGGCGGTGCACCGGCCACCGTGGCACCGCGAGCTGCGAGCGCGTCTATCGCCAGGTGGGCCGTGAGGTCCCCGGATCCATCCGGTACGGGGGGAGCCGCCCGTCCGTCCCGGAAGCCGGCCAGCGTCCCGAAGACCGGCCTGGCGTCCCGCGTGTGTCCATAGTCGACACACAGTGCCGCACCTCGCTCCACAGTGGAGAGTACGGACGCCCACGCGTTGTCACGGGGCAGACCGATCTCGGCGCGGGTACCCGGGTCAACCAGCGGCCACCACCGCGCCAGCCACCTGGCGTCCTCGCCGTCCACCGGATCGCCCGGCGACTCCACACCGGACGCGTCGACCTCGACGTACCGCGGCAGCCCGGCATCGTCCACTTCGGACACATCGAGCGGCACGTTGTCCAGCCATTCGGTGGCGAGCACCAGACCGGTCACCGCCGGCGGGGGCGTACCCACCCAGCCGATCGATGCCGGCAGGTCGGCCGGGCGCCGGGCCAACTCCACCGCGACCGGCCGTAACCGCGCCCCGAGCGCGGGCGGCGCGAGGCGGAGGACGGCCCGCAACAGCTCGCCCCGGCCCGCCCCGACGTCGACCAGGTCGAGTACGGCCGGCCGGCCCAGCGCCTGATCCACGGCGTCCAGCACGGCCAGCACCGCGCCGGCGAACAGCGCGGAGGCGTGCGCGCTGGTACGGAAGTGCGCGCCGGGTCCCGCGCCGGCCACGAAGAACCCCCGCTCGCCGTAGAGCGCCGAGGTCATCGCGTCCCGCCACCGCACCCGGCCAACCTAGCCCCCGCCCTCCGCGATCTTGGAATCCTGTTGCCCCTACGAGGGCAACAGGATTCCAAGATCGCGGAGAAGGGGGTGGCGTGCGTGAATGTTTTCACAAGTTATTGTCCCGCGATGCGGACGGGCACCCATACTGGTGATCGACCGGTACCCACGAGAGGACTGGATCACCGATGAGCGCTTCCGTGCGCACTGCGCCGGCACCGGCGTCCCGGGCCGCGCGACGTATCCCCTCCGCCCCCTTGACCATCGGCGTTGTCGGCGCCGGGCGGGTGGGCGCCGTACTCGCTGCCGCGCTCGGCGCCGAGGGCCACCGCGTGGTCGCCGCGAGCGGGCGCTCGGACGCGGCGCGGGCGCGGATCCGTACCCTGCTGCCCGGCGCCACCCGCCGCGCCGCGGTCGACGTGGTCCGGGCGGCCACCGATCTCGTCATCATCTCGGTGCCCGACGACCGGCTCGGCCCGCTCGTGGCCCACCTGGCCGAGGAGCGGGCGTTCGCGCCCGGTCAGGTGGTGTTGCACACGTCCGGCGCGCACGGCGCCGGCATCCTGCATCCGGCCACCGCCGCGGGCGCCCGGGCGGTCGCGCTGCACCCGGCGATGACATTCACCGGGCAGCCGGACGACCTGGCCCGGCTGGCCGGCATCTCGTACGGCGCCACGGCTGACCCCGAGCTGCACGCGTTCGTCCAGCGGCTGGTGGGTGACCTGGGCGGTACGGTCGAGTGGATCGATGAGGCCGATCGTGCGCTGTATCACACCGCGCTCGCGCACGGCGCCAACCACCTGGTCACGCTCGTCAACGAGGCGCTCGACCTGCTCCGCGGCGCCGGCGTACTGCACCCCGAACGGGTACTCGGTCCGCTGCTGAATGCCGCGCTGGACAACGCCCTGCGCCTCGGCGACGCGGCGCTAACCGGCCCGGTGTCCCGTGGCGACGCGGGTACGGTCGCCCGGCACCTGGACACCCTGGCCGGCACCGCCCCGGACTCGGCGCCGGCCTACCTCGCGCTGGCCCGGCGTACCGCGGATCGGGCCATCGCCGCCGGCCGGTTGCGCCCCACCGACGCCGAGCCGCTGCTCGATGTCCTCGCGCACAGCCCGGGTTCATCATGATCGTCGCGCGGACACGGGCCGAGTTGGCGCAGGCGAGGGAGAAGCTGTCCGGCACGGTGGCCGTGGTCATGACGATGGGCGCGCTGCACGAGGGCCACCAGGCGTTGCTGCGCGCCGCCCGGGCCGGCGCCGACCACGTACTCGCCACGATCTTCGTGAACCCGTTGCAGTTCGGGCCGGACGAGGATTTCGAGCGCTACCCCCGTACTCTCGAAAAGGACCTGGCGGTGTGCCGGGCGGCCGGCGTCGATCTGGTCTTCACCCCGGACCGCGGCGAGATCTATCCGGGCGGCGAACCGGCGGTCCGGGTCAACCCCGGCCCGGCCGGCGAGATCCTGGAGGGCGCGAGCCGCCCCGGCTTCCTGCACGGCGTGCTCACCGTGGTGCTCAAGCTGCTGCACCTGACCCGCCCCGATCGCGCGTACTTCGGCGAGAAGGATTACCAGCAGCTCACCCTGGTCCGGCGGATGGTGCGCGACCTCGACGTGCCGGTCGAGATCGTCGGCGTACCGACCGTGCGCGAGCCGGACGGGCTGGCCAGATCCAGCCGCAACCGGTATCTGTCCACTGTGGAGCGTGAGTCGGCGCTCGGGTTGTCCCGCGCGCTGCGCGTGGGCGCGGCCGCCGCCGGGCGCGGGCTGGGTGCGGCCGGAACCCTTGCCGCCGCCCACAAAACCTTCGACGGTACGGCCGGAGCCAAGCTGGACTACCTCGCGTTGACCACACCGGAACTGGACACTGTGGACGGGGCGTACCGCGGGCCGGGCCGGTTGCTCGTGGCCGCCTGGATCGGCGGTACCCGCCTGATCGACAACCTGCCGGTGGAGCTGGCCTAGATGTTCGGCCGGACGATGCTCAAGTCGAAGATCCACCGGGCCACGGTGACCCAGGCGGACCTGAACTACGTCGGATCGGTCACCGTCGACCAGGACCTGCTGGACGCGGCCGATCTGCTGCCCGGTGAACAGGTGGCGATCGTCGACGTGACGAACGGTGCCCGGCTGGAGACGTACGCCATCGCCGGCAAGCGCGGCAGCGGAGTGATTGGCATCAATGGCGCCGCCGCCCACCTGGTACACCCCGGCGATCTGGTGATCCTCATTTCGTACGCGGTGATGGACGACGAGACCGCGCGTGCGTACCGACCGTCCATTGTGCACGTTGACCCGGCGAACCGGATCGTCGAGACCGGCGCCGATCCCGCGGCCGCACACGGCGATCTGGTACGCGGCGACCTGACCGCATGATCATCGCGCGCTGAGCCCGAGTTCCGGGCCGCCAAAGTCGGGCTGAACGCGCAACGATCAAGCTGCCCGGCCGCCCCCATGGCCCGACCGGGCGGGCGTATGCTGCCGACCCACTGGGATTCCCTGGGGAGGGATGATGCGCCGACGGCTGATCTGGGTGACGGTGTGTACGGCCGCCGTGGCGCTGCTCGCCGGGTGCGCCCCGCGGGTGGCGACCGACGGGAACCTCACCGACGACTGGATGGCCCTGCCGGACAGCCAGACGTGGAGTCCGAAGGCCGGCGACTGCCACGCTGAACGGGTCTCGGAGACCGTGTCGCTGTCGTCGTACGCGCCGATCCCGTGCACCGGCCAGCACGTCACCGAGATCGTCCATGTCGGCGCGTTCACCGGCGAGGCCGCCGGCCGGGTCAGCGTGCCGGCGTACGGGTCGCCCGAGCACCGGCTGGCCTTCGGTGAGTGCGTGGATCAGGTCAAGACGTACCTCGGCGACGACTTCCGGACCGGCCGGGTCGCGCTGCTGGTCGGCCTGCCGTCGGACCGCGCCTGGTCCGGCGGCGCGCGCTGGTTCACCTGCAACATCTGGGAGTACGGCGACGAGGACGACGACCGGGACTCGGTCGGCCGGGTGGACAGCCTGAAGGGGACGCTGGCCGGGGCCCGCCCGCTCGGGTACCGCTGCTACATGATCACCGACGACAAGAAGACCGACCACATTGACCAGCAGGTACCCACCGAGTGCAGCAAGTCGCACAACGGCGAGTTCGTCGGGATCTACCTCGCCAAGGACGTCCAGTGGCCGAAGACGGCCAAGGACGAGTCGAGCCTGCTCGGCGACGGCTGCTACCCGATCATCGCGAGGTACACCGGACTGCCGAACGACGGCAAGCTGCCGTTCCGCGTCTCATTTGTCTACTGGAGCTTCGGCGAGACCGAGTGGAGCCGCGGAAACCGGGCCGTACGGTGCATCCTCTGGCTGGACAAACCGGTCACCAAGCTGATGAAGGGTGCCGGGCCG
>DASRRF010000066.1:0-4870 GCA_035695905.1 Micromonosporaceae bacterium
ACAGTGCGGACAGCTCGCGCCCCCGGCCCGCCGAGGCACCGCGGCGGCGCAACGCTGGCGGGCGTACGTCCAGCGCGGTCACCCGGCCGAGTACCCGGGTACCGCGGGTCTGGCTGGCGTCCCGCAGCAGCGCGCGGTCACCGATGTGCAGCGGCAGTGGGCTGCCCAGCGACAGGCGTACCGCCAGCCGGGACCCGTCCGGTGGACCCAGCAGCCGCATCCGCGCCGGGACCCGCGCAGATCCAATGTGGAGGGTCGAAGCGGCAGGCGGGACCGCATCCTCGCCGGGCGGCAGGTCCAGCCACGCGTCCAGCACGTCGGTGAGCTGCCACCGGTCCGGTGTCAGCAGGGCGCTCCCACGCCGCAACCCGGCCCGCGGTGCGCCGCGTAGGTTGACCGCCACCCGGGCTACCGGCGACACCTCCTCGCAGCGTCGCTGTAGCGCCTGCAACCCGCGTACCCGCACCCGGTCGGCGCCCACCTGCAGCTCGTCACCGACCCGGATGGTGCCGGCGCCGAGTGTGCCGGTGACCACCGTGCCGCTGCCCCGGATGACGAAGACCCGGTCCACCCAGAGCCGCAGCGGCGCGGCCGGATCCGGCGCCGGCAGGGCCGCCACGAGCCGGTCCAGCGCGGCCCACAGGTCGCCGAGGCCGGCCCCGGTGACCGCGCTCACGCATACCGCCTCGATGTCCGCAAGGCTCGTACCGCGCAGGTACTCCCGGGCCTCCGCGGCGGCCAGGGCCGCGTCGCCGAGGTCCGCCCGGGTCACCACGAGCAGCCCATGGCGTACGCCGAGGGCATCGAGCGCCGCGAGGTGCTCGGCGGACTGCGGCATCCAGCCCTCGTCCGCGGCGACCACGAAGAGTACCGCCGGGACCGGACCGACCCCGGCGAGCATGTTCGGTACGAACCGCTCGTGCCCGGGTACGTCGACGAAGGCGAGCGGGGCGCCCGACGGCAGGGTTGCCCAGACGTACCCGAGGTCGATCGTCATGCCACGTTCCCGCTCCTGCGCCCACCGGTCCGGTTCCATCCCGGTCAGCGCCCGCAGCAGCGTTGACTTGCCGTGGTCCACGTGACCAGCGGTGGCCACGACGTACATCAGTAATCGTCCACAGTGGACACGGTTGGACCGGATGTCAGGATGCGTTGAGGCGCAGCATTCCGGTCTGCCATGCCCGCACCACCGCCTCCGTGCGCGACTGCGCGCCGAGCTTGCCGAGAATGTTGCTGAGGTGGAACTCCACAGTCTTGACGGAGACCTTCAGGACTTCGGCGATCTCGCGGTTCCGCCTGCCGGCGGCGACCAACTCGAGCACCTGCATCTCCCTGTCGGTCAGCTGTTCCAGCAGGAGGTGCTGGCCCGGAATCGTTCTGATGCGTCCGTGTACGGTCATCACGTCCCCCCATCTCTGAGCGGCGCTTCGAGTGGAAAAGGTTCACCGGAGACCCCGGCACCCGCCTTGCCCCAGCACGCGGGCAGCACGGCTACCGGTTCCGGTGGGGCGGCGCGACCCCGTCGCCACGTCGCGATCGCGATCGCCGTGGCCAGCACGGCCGCACCGATCGCGACATTGCGCCAGCCCCAGGCGTAGCCCGCCGTGGCCAGCAGAACGAGGTTGAAACACATAATTGCCGGGGCAAGCCGCCACAGGCCCGGGCGCAGTCGGAGGACACCGCGGACGGCGGTGTTGCGGTGGTTCAGCCACGCCGCGTAGACGGCGGCGGACATGCTGACGAAGTAGCCGACGTTCGCCGCGGCCAGCAACGCGATCGGCACCGCCGCGGTGTTACCGCGGGAGAGCGCCGTTATCGCCACGAGCAGCCCCACGTTCACCGCGAGATCGAAGCGCAGCGCATTGCCCGGCATGCCGTGCCGGTTGAGCCGGCCGAGCCGCGACCACGCGTCGCCGCCGCCGGCCATCTGGTGCAGCGTCCAGGACGACGCGATCGCGATCATGTTCATGCCGAGCAGCAACGCGAGGGTGAGCACGGCGAGAACCACGGTGCTCGCGCCGGCCGTCGAGCGCGCGGCCAGGTCGTGGAACGCGTCCGCCGGATCCTGCCGTACCCCGCCCACCCCGACGGTGGCGAGCAGCAGGAACGGTACGACCGCGAAGGCCACCACGCTGGCCACCCCGACCACGGCGGTGACCCGCACGGCATCGCGTACCCCGCTGCGGTACTGGGTAGCGTAGGCGAGCGCCAGCTCGGCCCCGTACGCGCTCCAGCCGGCCATGAACAGGCACCCGGCGACCGCCAGCCAACCGTCCACTGAGGACCAACCGGCCGGCGGCGCGAACGGCACGAAGTTGCCCACCTCGAACTCACCGCGGACCAGCGCGCCGGCGAACAGTGCGGCCACGGTTGCCGCGACACAGCCGACGAGCACCACCTGCATCCGGCCGCCCACCCGCATGCCGAGATGGTTCACCGCGACGCTGCCGGTGAGTACCGCCGTCGCGAGCAGCACCGCGGACCACGCCGGCGCGCCGGGCAGCAGCAGGCGTTGCGCGTACGAGCCCACCAGCAACCCGTTGATGGCCAGCGCCGGGCTCCAGCCCAGCCAGTAGCTCCACTGGCTGACCCGGGCGAGCACCTGGCTGCGCGGGCGCAGCACGGTGGCGGCGAGCACCGCGACGCCGCCGTTCACCTTCGGGTGGGCGCCGGCGAGCTCGGCGAACATCAACGCCATCAGCAACCCGACGAGGGCGGATACCAGCCAGACCAGAACCGACGGCGGTCCGGCCAGCACCGCGACCGGTCCCATCGAGACGAGCACGAGCACCGGTACGCCGGCCGCGATGGCCGCGCCGAGGCGGGCAGAGATGGTCATCGATGAAACCACAGCTAGCCGACCGCAACAACCGCTCGGATGCCGAGCGGACGGGTATGTACGCCGTACCGCGCCGCGATCTCTTCCAGCTCCAGGGCGAGCGGGACCGCCGCCTGGCCCACCGAGTGTTCGGTGATCCCCGCCTTCGCGAACAGGTACGTCTCGGTCAGGCAGGCCAGCGCGCTGTGCTTGTCCGGCAGCCGCATCTCCATCGCGCAGTGGTAGCCCGGTATCCGGACCAGCCCGCCCTGCACCACCTGCACGTCGCGGGCGGCGAACGCCGGGTACTCCGACTGGGCGATGTTCACCGGGTGGGCGAGGTCGAGTACGACCGCGCCGGGCTTGGGCAGGGTCGCCGGGATGCGCGCGGTGGGGTCTCCGGTGACCAGCAACAGGATGTCCGCCTTGGCGGCGTCGGCAACCTGCCCGGAGACGGTGGCGCGGGACTCCAGGTCGGCCAGTTCCTTGTGTACCCGGGTGAGGCTGCGCCCGATGAGAATCAGCCGGAAGCCGGCCAGGTCCAGCAGCCGGGACGCGGCGACGCCGACCGACCCGGTGCAGCCGACGACCGCGACGACCGCATCCGGACCCAGACCCAGCGCCTCGCTGGCCTCGACCACGTTGCGCCGGGCCACCGCGGCGGTGAACGCGTTGCCGGTGGTCAGCGTGATCCGGCGGGGCAGCGTCGGCAGGAGGGTGAGACCGCCGCGGGTGGCCGGCGCGGTCAACGCGCCCAGGCCGACGACGGACGTACCGCGGTTGGCGGCGATCCGTACCGCTTCCTCGATCTGCGTGCGCCCGCCGGAGTGCATGATGTGCTCGGGCATCACGAACACCCCGAGCATCTCGCCGCGGATCGGGTCGAACCCGAACGTCACCTCGCCGGCGAAGGTCGGCGGCAGCGTCAGCATCTTCTCGCAGAACTCTTCCTCGGAGGCGCTGTGCCCCGAGATGATGGCCGCACCGGGCGCGCTGTGCAGGTCCACCGCGTCGCGCGGGTGGACGAGGAAGACGAAGGCCGGCGGATTGCTGCGCAGGTACGGCATGGGTACTCCTAGCGGAACGGGTCGGTCATCTGACGCACCGCGGGCGGGACCGCATCGGCCCCGCCCGCGGGTTGCTTGACGGGCGTCCGAGCGATCAGTGGCTGCCGAGCTCGGGGATGAGGACCATGGCGCCCTCAAGCGACAGATTGACCCAGCCCCCACCGAGGTGTCGGGGCCAGTTGATGAGGAACGTGGTGTCGTAGGCGGCGTGGACCGGGCGGCCTTCCTTGAGGCCGAGCAGCGTGTCCTCCAGACTGGAGGTTATCCGGCCGTCTCAACCACCTGAGGCGCCGGCCCACATGGAGCCGGGCAGGAAGTCCATGCAGCCGAGTGCCCGCCAGCCGGACATGTCCTCGGTGACCGCGCATTCGTCGGTCGCGGTGGCCCGTACCGGGCCGAGCAGATCCAGATCGTGCTTGCCGGACATCACGAGCTTGTGCAGGCCCGGGAAGACGGCGTGGATGTTGTACGTGACGCGCAGGTAGCGCCGCTCGAAGTCGATGATGCCGACGTTGCCCGAGCCGTGGGTTTCGGGGTCTTGCGTGATAGATACCACGCCCGAGTCGACGGCGTCGGTTGCGCTCACCGGGAACGGGACGCTGTGCGTTGATACGCCGTATAGCCCCGCCACCCGGAAGACAACCTTATCTGTGGGATGCTCCCGCATCCGGCGGGCCGTGATTTCCTCAGGCGTTACAGCCAGATCGGCGACGTCACGTTCGGTCGTCGTCGCGGTCAATTTCTCCACCTCCTCAACACTGTCCTTGTCCTCATCACTAGGTCCTCATCTCTGCTTCAGTCGCGTATCTGCTTCAGTCGCGGGCCGATACCGGAACCCGGGCGGCGCCATTGCCGCTGGCGGCGCCGTTGTCGCCGGCGGCGCCGTTGCCGCTGACCGTGGCGACGCCACGGCGTGCGCGCACGCTGGTGTTGGCGAAGCCAAGGCTGAGCGCGGCGCTGAGGCCGGCCTGTACCAGGATCGGGG
>DASRRF010000067.1:0-4534 GCA_035695905.1 Micromonosporaceae bacterium
GGCTGGAGTACGGCGCGACGGCGCTCGGGCTGGAAGTTTTCGACGACGGCGCAGCCACCGGAGGTACGGCAGCCGGGTCGTCGTTGCCGGGTGGCGGGCACGGCGTGAACGGGATGCGCGAGCGGGCGCAGGCGCTGGGCGGGACGCTGGTCGCCGGCCCGGCCGAGGCCGGCGGGTTCGCGGTCCGCGCCCGGCTGCCGTTCGGGACAGAGGAGGACGGATGATCCGGGTTCTGCTCGCCGACGACCAGGCCCTGGTACGCGCCGGATTCAGGGTTCTGCTGTCCTCCGCCCAGGACATCGACGTCGTCGGCGAGGCGGCGAACGGCGGTGAGGCCGTCGCACTGGCCCGCGAGCTGCGACCGGACGTGGTGCTGATGGACATCCGGATGCCCGAAGTGGACGGGGTCACCGCGACCCGCCGGATCACCTCGGACGCCCGGTTGTCCGGCGTACGGATCCTGGTACTCACCACGTACGCCGAGGAGGAGAACGTCTTCGCCGCGCTGCGCTCGGGCGCCAGCGGCTTTCTTGTGAAGGACACCGAGCCGGCCGAGCTGTTGCAGGCGATCAGGGTGACCGCGCGCGGCGACGCGCTGCTGTCGCCGGTTGTGACCCGTGCGGTCATCGCCCGGTTCGGTACGCGGTCCACTGTGGAGCCTGACAAGGTGCCGCCCAGCCCGGAACTGACTCTGCTCACCGAGCGGGAGCGCGAAGTGGTCCAGCTTGTCGCAAGTGGACTGTCCAATGACGAGATCGGGCAGAAGCTCGTGGTCAGCCCGCTGACCGCGAAGACCCATGTGAGCCGCGCGATGGCCAAGGTGGCCGCCCGCGACCGCGCCCAGCTCGTCGTGTTCGCGTACGAGTCCGGGCTGGTCGAACCGCGCCGGCGCTGATACTCCGCTGGGAGTAGCCGGCTGGAGTACCCGGACCGTCCAGGTGTCTCCGGTGGGCGGACGCTCCGGACCCGGCTCGCCGCCAGCATCGAGACATGTTGACGAACCTCGCCTCCTTCAGCTACCGCCACCGTTTCCTCGTCACGCTCTCCTGGATCGCCGTCGCCGCGGCCATCGGGTTCCTCGGCGTGACCCGCGGCGCACCCAACCAGAACACGTTCACCGGCGGGGACAGCCCGTCGCAGCGCGCCCAACAGCTGCTCGCCACGCACTTTCCCGAATACGGCGGCGTCAGCGCGCTGACTCTGGCCGTACACGCGGATCGGGGTTTGGATGATCCGGGCGTGCGGGCCGCGGTGACCGCGGCGGTGGACCGGCTGCGCGCGGCACCGCACGTGACCGCGGTGGTTTCGCCGTACGACGCGCCCGGGCAGATCTCCGCCGATCGGCGCACCGCGTTCGGCGCCGCACAGCTCGATGTCGGCTCGAACGACATGCCTGCGCAGGAGACCCTCAACCTCATTTCCGGGGTACGGGCGGCAACCGGCGACGGGTTGGAGTTCGCGCTCGGCGGCGAGGCGGTCAACGCGGCCGAAACGCCGGGCGGTGGCGGTTCCGACGCGGCCGGCGCGATCGCCGCGATGGTGGTGCTGCTCGTCGCGTTCGGTTCGCTGCTGGCCATGGTGCTGCCGCTGATCACCGCGATCTTCGCGATTACCATCGGGCTGACCGGTGGCATGCTGATCAACCACGTGATTCCCACGCCGGGGTTCGGACCGATCCTGGCCACGCTGAACGGGCTCGGGGTCGGGGTGGACTACGCGATGTTCATCGTCACCCGGTACCGCGCCGCGCTGTCCGCCGGGCGCACCCCCGAAGAGGCGGCCGTGCACGCGACCGCGACCGCCGGTCGGGCCGTACTGTTCGCCGGCGCCACGGTTGTGGTGGGCCTGCTCGGCCTCGTCCTGATCGACCGCGTGGTGTGCGGCGGCGTCGCGGTCAGCTGCGCGCTGACCGTCACGTTGACGATGGCCGCCGCGGTGACGCTGCTGCCGGCCCTGCTCGGTTTCGTCCGGCGCGGCGTCGACCGGCTCCGCCTGCCGCGGCTGGGCCGCCCGAATGGCGGTGCACCGTTCGCCGCGCGCTGGGCCGGGGTGATCCAGCGCCGGCCGGGGTTGGCCGCGACGCTCGCCGGCGTTGTGTTGCTGGTCCTCGCCGCGCCGCTGCTGGGTCTGCGGATGAGCATGCCGGACGCGAGCACTCAACCCAGAAATACCAGCGGGTACGCCACGCACCGGATCCTGACCGCCGGCTTCGGCGCGGGATTCGACGCGCCACTGGTCATCGTGGTGCAGCCGGCGGGGGCTTCGGCCGATGCCTTCGCTTCGGCGGTCCGGGACACCCCCGGGATCGCCGCGGTGGCCGGCCCGCGGGCCAGCCGGGATGGTGCGGTCTCGCTGCTCATCGCGTACCCGACGACGAGTGGTCAATCGGCGCGGACCGCGACCCTGCTCACCCACCTGCGCCACGATGTGGTGCCGGCAGCGGCGCCAGGCTCGACCGTCTACATCGGAGGGCCGACGGCCGGTGCGGCGGACTTCGCGGATCTGGTCTCCGGCCGGCTGCCGCTGCTCGTCGGTGCCGTCGTGGTCGTTTCGATGCTGTTGCTGGTCGCGGTCTTCCGCTCGGTGGTGCTCGCGGTGAAAGCCGCGGTGCTGAACCTGATGTCGATCGGAGCGGCCTACGGCGTGCTCGTCGCGGCTGTCCAATGGGGATGGTTGACGAAGCCGCTCGGATTCCCCGGCGCGATGCCGATCGCCGCGTACGTACCGATGATAATGTTCCCGATCCTGTTTGGACTGTCCATGGACTACGAGGTGTTCCTGGTCGCGGCGATCCGCGAGGAGTACGACCGGATAGGTGACACCAGGCGCGCGGTGACCCGGGGCCTGGCCCGGACGGCGCGGGTCATCACCGCGGCCGCGGCCATCATGATTGCCGTGTTCCTGTCCGTGATGCTCGGCGCGGACCTCGCGGTCAAGCAGCTCGGCCTGGGCATGGCGGTGATGGTGTTCATCGACGCCACCCTGGTCCGGATGGTGCTGGTGCCGGCCGCGATGGAGCTCTTCGGGCGGTTCAACTGGTGGCTGCCCGGATGGCTGGCCAAGCTGCTACCGGTGGTGCACGTCGAAGCCCAGCCCGCGCCGGTCAGCTGATCCGGACCACCATCTTGCCGGTGTTCTCCCCGCGCAGCATGGCGAGGAACGCCTCGGGCGCCCGCTCCAGTCCGTCCACAATGGTCTCATCGAACCGGATCCGGCCCTTCGCCAGCCACTGCGCCATCTCGGCGGCGAAGGCCGGCATCCGGTCGTTGTGATCGCTCACGATGAAGCCGCGTAGCGTGAGCCGCTTGCCGACGGCCAGGCCGAGGTTGGCCGGACCGGGCGCCGGCGCGGTCGCGTTGTAGAGCGAAATCGCGCCGCACAGCGCCACCCGGCCGTACCGGTTCAGCGCGGCGATCGCCGCTTCCAGGTGGTCGCCGCCCACGTCGTCGAAGTAGACGTCGATGCCGTCCGGCGCGGCGCGCCTAAGCTGCTCGCGCACCGGCGCATCGCGGTAGTTGAACGCGGCGTCGAAGCCGAGCACGCCGGTCAGGTACGCCACCTTGGCGGCCGAGCCGGCGCTGCCGACCACTCTCGTGGCGCCGCGCAGCTTGGCGATCTGGCCGGCGAGGCTGCCGACCGCGCCCGCGGCGCCGGAGACGAAGACCGCGTCGCCCTCCTTCATCGCCGCGATGTCGAGTACGCCGACGTACGCGGTGAGCCCCGGCATGCCGAGCGCGCCGAGGTACGCGCTCGGGGTGTGCTCGCTGCCCACGATGCGGGTGTGCGCCGCGTCGAGCAGCGCGTAGTCCCGCCAGCCGGCGCCATGCAACACGACGTCGCCCGGCTTGCGGTCCGGACTGCCGGACTCGATGACCTCGCCGACCGCACCGCCGTCGAGCGACTCGCCGACCTGGAACGGGGCTACGTAGGACCGAACGTCATTCATCCGCCCACGCATGTACGGATCGACCGACATCACCAGATTCCGGACCAGGACCTGACCGGGGTCGGGCGCCGGGACCTCCGTCTCGACCAGCCGGAAGTTGTCCGCCGTCGGCCAGCCGACGGGGCGGGAGGCCAGATGAATCTCACGGGAGCGCACCTCGCAACGGTATCCCGACCTGGCTCCCCCGCCGCGCCCCAGGTTTCCATCGGCCGGAACCCGGGGAAGATGGGCTGTGTGAAGCCGAGCGAACCGGCCCCAACCGCCGCGGTGCGAGCGCCCAGCCCGCAGCGAGCGCCCAGCCCGCCGCCCGCACCCCGCCAGCCCGCCGCGTCGCGGGGGCTCATCATGCGCGAGTGGACCAAGCTCAAACGAGCGCGCCGCCGTACCCGGATCATCGCGCTGGCCGGGCTGGTCTTCATGCTCGCCGGCATCGGCCTCGTGGTTGCTACGTACTATGTGGACAGTGTGCCGACGCCGGCGCAGCTCGACCTGCCGGAGTCCACGACGGTCTACTTCGCCGACGGCAAGACCCCGATGGCCACACTCGGCACGGAGAACCGCACGATCCTGCCGTACGCCGACATCAGC
>DASRRF010000068.1:0-2683 GCA_035695905.1 Micromonosporaceae bacterium
CGGCCGCGTTCGCCCGGCTGGCCAATCCGTCCACTGTGGAGGATCGGCGGGCAAAGCGGTTGCTGTGGGACGATGTCAAGGCGGCCAAGGAGCGGCTGTCCCGTACCCCGACGGCTGATCTGGTCATCCCACTGGCCGACCTGGAGGTGCACCTCACCCGCGACGAGGTGGAGGAGTTGGCCCGGCCGCTGCTGGATCGCACGGTACGGGTCACCCAGGGCGTCATCGGCTGGGCGCAGCTTGCCCCGGGCCGGCTCGCCGGTGTGTTCCTGGTCGGCGGATCGAGCCGGATCCCTTTGCTGGCAACGCTTCTGCACCGCGCTCTTGGCGAGCCGCCGGTGGTTCTCGAGCAGCCGGAGCTGGTGGTAGCCGAGGGCAGCATCCTGGCCGGGGCGCTCGCGCTCGGCGCTGCCGCCGCGACGCCGGGTCCGGCGACCGGGCTGATGCCGAAGATTCCGGTGGACGCGTTCGGATCGGCCGGTTCGCCGATGGCCGCGCCGGTGTCTCCGGCGGCTCCCGCTTCTCCCGCGCCGGTTTCGCCGGCACCGGTTTCTCCTGCGCCGGCTCCTTCTTCTCCTGCGCCGGCTCCTTCTTCTCCCGCGCCGGTTTCGGCCGCGTCGGCTTCCCCCGAGCCGGCCGGGTCTGTTGTGGGTCGGGTCATCGTTCCCGGCGCGCAACCGCCCGGACGCGGTCGCCGCAAGGCCGCGGCCGTCGCGCCGACCCGGCCCTTCCCGCGGATCGAGGAGCCGGCGCCGCGGGTGGCGCCCGCTGTTCCGCCGCCTCGACAGCGCCCACCGTCGGCCGCGCCGCGCCCCACTACGTCGCGCCCCACCGCACCGACCGCCCGGCCGTACGCCCCGCGGGTCGTACCGCCGGGGTACTCCGGCCCCCGGCGCGGCGGCTTCCGCCGGTTCCTCACCCGGCTGTTCGTCACGGCGCTGCTCATCGCCGTACCGGTTGTTGCGGCGGTCATCGCCTACTCGCTGGCCGGGCAACGCTAGTCTGCTCCCGAGGAGACGGGAGCTCGACGATGACCGAGATGATTGACGGCCACGGCGGAACGCTGGCTCTGGCCGCATTGCGCGCCGGTGGCGCGAAGGAGATGTTCACTCTCTCCGGGGGGCACGTCTTCCCGCTCTACGATGCGGCACACCGCGCCGGGTTCCCGATCATCGACGTCCGGCACGAGCAGTCCGCGGTGTTCGCCGCCGAGGCGGTGGCGAAGCTGCAGCGCCGGCCGGGTCTCGCCGTACTCACCGCCGGCCCCGGAGTCACCAACGGGATTTCCGGCCTGACGAGCGCGCACTTCAACGCGTCACCGGTGCTCGTGATCGGCGGGCGCGCGCCGGCCTTCCGCTGGGGATCGGGCAGCCTGCAGGAGATAGACCACCTGCCGCTGGTCGCTTCGATCACCAAGCATGCGGCCACCGTCGGGTCCACAAGCGACATTCCCACCGCGGTACGCACCGCGCTGGCCGCCGCGCTCACCGCACACCGCGGTCCGTCCTTTCTGGACATTCCGCTGGAGGTGATGTTCGGTTCCGGCGAGGCCGAGGCGCCCGAGGCTCCGGAAGTCCCGACCATCGAACCGGATCCGGACCAGGTCCGGCAGGCGGCCGCGCTGATCGCCGGTGCCCAGCGACCGGTAATCCTCGCCGGCTCGGACGTCTACGCCGGTGACGCGATCGGCGCGCTACGCGAGGCCGCCGAGGCGTTGCGGGTGCCCGTGTTCACCAACGGGATGGGGCGCGGTGCGTTGCCGCCGGAGCACCCGCTCGCGTTCGCCAAGGCGCGCCGCGCCGCGCTCGGCGGCGCCGATGTGGTGGTCGTCATCGGCACCCCGCTCGACTTCCGTCTCGCCTTCGGGGATTTCGGTGGGGCTGCGGTCGTACACGTGGTGGATGCGCCGGAACAACGGGCCGGGCACGTGCCGACGGCGGTCTCGCCGGCCGGAGACCTGCGGATCATTCTCTCCGCCCTGGCTGACCACAGTGGACCGCGTGAGGAGCACTCCGCATGGGTGGCCGACCTGCGCGGTGCGGAGCAGGCCGCCGCGGCCAAGCACGCCGAGGAGATGGCCGCCGACTCCGAACCCATCAAACCGTCCAGAGTGTACGGTGAATTGCGGCGGGTGCTCGACCGGGACGCGGTGACGATAGGCGACGGCGGCGACTTCGTCTCGTACGCGGGCCGGTACCTGGAACCCGCGATGCCCGGCACCTGGCTGGACCCGGGGCCGTACGGCTGCCTCGGCACCGGACTCGGCTACGCGATGGGTGCCCGGGTGACGTATCCCGATCGGCAGGTGTGCGTGCTGATGGGCGACGGCGCGGCGGGCTTCTCGCTGATGGACGTCGAGTCATTGGCCCGCCAGGGCCTTCCGGTCGTCATCGTGTTGGGTAACAACGGCATCTGGGGTCTGGAGAAGCACCCGATGCGGGCGATGTACGGATACGACGTGGCCGCGGATCTGCAGCCCGGGCTGCGTTACGACGACGTTGTTGCGGCGCTTGGCGGAGCGGGCGAGACGGTGGCCCGGCCGGACCAGCTGGGTGCGGCGTTGAAACGGGCCTTCGACGCGGGTGTGCCGTACCTGGTGAACGTACTCACCGACCCGACCGACGCGTACCCACGCTCCTCCAACCTGGCCTGACGCCGCGCCCTGCGCGGCTTCCGGATGGGC
>DASRRF010000069.1:0-4675 GCA_035695905.1 Micromonosporaceae bacterium
CCCCGAACCCCGACGGCGCCACCCTAGCCACACCCCCCGACAAAAACCGCCGAGGTAGCGTACGGAGCATGTTCAGCGTTCCGCTCGCCGAAGGGGCGCAGCTGCGGCCCCTCGAACCGTGGCAGGCCGCGGAGTTCCTCGCCAACGTCGAGCACTCCCGGCCGCATATCGCGCCGTGGGTGCCGCTCGCCGGCCGGGTTGTCGATCTGGACAGCGCACGGAAGCTCCTGCAGCAGTACGCGGACAGCCAGGCGGCCGACACCGGGCGGCTATACGGCATCTGGCTGGACGGCACGCTGGTGGGCTGCGCGCTGTTCCGGGTATTCGACACCCGGGAAGGCGTGTGCGAGGTCGGTGTCTGGATCGCGCCCGAAGCGCAGGGCCGTGGCCTGGTCACCCGGGCCGTGCGGCACATGGTCGATTGGGCGATCCGGGTGCGCGGGATGAGCCGCGTCGAGTGGTGCAACGTGCCGACGAACGTGCGCAGCCGGGCCGTTGTGCAGCGGCTCGGCTTCACCCTCGACGGGGTGCTCCGGTCGGTCTTCGAACTCGGCGGTGTCCGGCAGGACCTCGAGGTGTGGTCGATGCTGGCCGGCGAGTGGCCGCCGGATCAGCCCAGCTGAGCCTTTTGCACCTTGCCCATCGCGTTGCGCGGCAAGCTGTCCAGCAGTACGACCCGGCGCGGTCGCTTGTGCCGGGACAGCTGCTCGGCCACGAAGTCGATGAGCGCCTGCGGTGACGCGCCATCCGCGACGACGTACGCCACGATCTCCTGGCCCAGCTCGGGATGCGGGACCCCGATGACGGCGGCCTCGCGTACCGCGGGGTGGGCCAGTAACGCGTCCTCGACCTCGCCGGCGCCGATCCGGTAGCCACCACTGGAAATCAGGTCGGTGCGAGCCCGGCCGACGATCCGGTGGAACCCGCCACCGTCCACAATGGCCACATCGCCGGTACGGAAGAACCCGTCCGGGGTGAAGGACTCCGCCGTAGTCGACGGCTGGTTCAGGTACCCGGAGAAAAGCATCGGCCCGCGTAGCTGGAGGTGGCCGACGGTCTCGCCGTCCGGCCGTACCGCAAGACCGGCATCGTCGACCAGCCGGGTTTCGACGCCGGCCAGCGGGGTACCGACCCAGCCCGGCCGGCGCTCGCCGTCCACCCGGGTGCTGAGCGTGATGAGCGTCTCGGTCATGCCGTACCGCTCCACCGCGTAGTGCCCGGACAACCGTTGCAGCGCCTGGAAAACCGGCACCGGCAGGGCCGCGCTGCCGGAGACCAGCAGCCTGGCCGGGGCCAGCGCCCGCGCCGCGTCCGGGTCGGCACACACCCGGGACCAGACCGTCGGCACTCCAAAGTAGACAGTGCCGGCCGCGGCCGCGTAACCGGCCGGGGTCGGGCGGACGGTGTGCACGAGCCGCGAGCCGAACCGCAGCGGCCCGAGTACGCCCAGGATCAGCCCGTGCACGTGGTAGAGCGGCAGGCCGTGCACCAGGGTGTCGTCCGCCGTCCAGGCCCAGGCCGCGGCGACCGCGTCCAGGCCGTGCGCCACCGCGTTCCGGCTCAGCAGTACGCCCTTCGGCGGGCCGGTCGTACCGCTGGTGTAGACGACGAGCGCGGGATCGGTCCCGGCCGGCTCCGGGTTGCCCACCGCGGACCGCTCGGTCAGATCGATCTGTCGCACCGATGCACCGCCGGGCGCCTCCGGGCCGCACAGCAGCATCGCGGCCCGCGAGTCGGCCAGGATGTGCTCGCGCTCCATCGGGCCGGCGTCGGCGGGTACCGGCACCACGGGTACGCCGGCCAGCAGCCCGCCGACGACGCCGACCACGGTGTGCAGGCTCGGTGTGGCGAGGACGGCTACCGCCGGCGCGCCGGCGATCCGGGCGGCCACCGCGCTCGCCGCGCCGTACAGCTCCTCCCAGGACAGCTGCGCGTCGCCGACCCGTACGGCGTCGGCGCGGTCCGCCCACGGGTACGCCGCGGTACGGGACATCGTCGGCAGCAGCACCACCGCACGATAGCGCGCCCGCCGTCGTGGGCGGACCGCAACGTCACCGTCGGGCCGGGGCGAAGCTCGGGGTGACCACGTCGAGGTTCGTCAGGTTGACGGTCCAGTCGAACTCCGGCGTCAACCAGTAGATGGCGTACGCCTGGCCGGGCGAGGAGATGAAACCGCGGGCGATGGCGTGCCGCCGGATCCCGTCCGCGCCGTCGAACGAGTACTCCCAGTCGGCGCACGCCAGGAAGTAGTCGCGGTCGGCGAGCCCGAGCCGAACATAGCCGGGCAGCTTCCCACCGTCGAGCAACGCGCGCTCCACCCCGCCCCAGTACTTCTTGAGGTTGCCGTCGGCCTGCCGCCAGGCGTCCACCGCGAGTACCCGCTCACCGTGCGGCGAGCGGAAACAGGCCAGCGAGCCGGACTTGGCGAACGACCAGCCGGCCGGCACCGCGATGCTGAACCCGGACGGGTCGTCGTACCAGGTCCAGCCGGCGGGCAGGGCGAGGCTGTGTGCTCGCGCGCTGGCCGCCGGCTGTTGTGCCGCCTCCGGGCCGGAGCAGCCGCGGAATCCCAGCACGGATGCCGGGCCGGCGGACGCGCTCGGACCGGCCGACGCGGTTACCGGACCGCCCACCGCGGCCGGGTGCAGGGTTGCGCCGGGAGCGCCGCTGATTTCGCGTACCAACGCATAACCCGGCACCAGAAGCACCACGACGACCACGCCGGCCACCACCAGGTCCCGGCGCCGCAACCGGTGCAGCACAACGGTTCGGGTCTGGGTACCCCCGGCAACCGCTGGGACCGCGGTGGGCTGGCGCTGGCGCGGAACGAGCCGCTTGCGCGGCCGCGCATCCCCGGCCACCACCCGGCGCAGCAGCACCTCGGCCTCACCGGCGGGCATCCGGGTCCGTGGGTTCTTGCGCAACAGCCCATCGAGTACAGGTTTGAGCGGCCCGGCGTGCAGCGGCGGCTCGAATGCCTGGGTGGCCAACGCGGTCAGGGTGGCCATCGCGGTCGACCGGGCGTACGGTGCGTGCCCTTCGACCGCCGCGTAGAGCGTGGCACCCAGAGACCACAGGTCGGCCTCCGGACTGGACACGCCTTCCCGGGCCCGCTCCGGCGCGACGTACTGCGGGGAGCCGAGAATCAGGCCCGGGCGGGTGACCGCACCCTCGCCGCTGTCGAACACGGCCAGCCCGAAGTCGGTCAGTACCACCCGGCCATCGTCGGCGAGCAGCACGTTCGCCGGCTTGACGTCACGGTGCACCACCCCGTGTTCGTGCGCCGTCCCCAGCGCGGCGAGCATGGCGAGGCCGATTTCCGCCGCGCGCTTCGGACTGAGGGGACCGTCCTCGCGGAGCACCTCCTGCAGCGACCTGGCCCGGACGTACTCCATCACGATCCAGGGTTGTTCCTCGGTGTGCACCACGTCGTAGATCTGGACGACGTTGGGGTGGTTGAGCCGCGCGGCGGTACGCGCCTCGCGCAGGGTCCGTACCCGCAGCTCCTCCCGCTCGTCCGGGGAGCGCCCCTCGGGCAGCATGATCTCCTTGACCGCGACGTCCCGGCGCAGCACCTCGTCGCGGGCCAGCCAGACCCGGCCCATGCCGCCGACGCCGAGCGGCTCGGCCAACCGGTACCGCCCTGCCACCAGCTCCCGCCACCCGACCATGACTATCCGCCGACCGCGAAGACAATCAGGTTTTCCTTGTACGACCGGTGCGAACGGTCGAAGTCGCCGCCACACGTGATCAGCCGCAGCTGCGGGTCCGGGGTGGGTCCGTAGACCTCGGCGGTCGGGAAGTTGGCCTTCGGGTACCAGCCCGCCGAGGCCACCCGGAACGTCACCCACCGGTCCCCGCGGGCCACCTCGATGACGTCGCCGGCCTTCAGCTCGTGCAGCCGGAAGAAGACCGCCGGCCCGCGCTTGGAGTCGACGTGTCCGGCGATCACGGCCGGTCCGGGGTCGCCCGGCGCGGTACCGCCGGCATACCACCCGGGGCGGGCGAAGTCCACCGGCGCGGCGAGCACCCCGGCCGGATCGAGCGCGAGCTGCTCCAGCGGCGCGTCCAGCCCGATCGCGGGTACCCGCAGCCGGCTCGGGGCCGGACCGTCTACTGTGGACCATTTGACCTCGGTCGGCTCGGGCGGCGAACCACCCACCCAGATCGCCGACTCGACCCACCGCGGTCCGGCCAGGTCGACCAGGCCGGCTCGGACCGCGATGGCAGTCGTGGCCAGGGCGACCACGCAGGCCGCCCCGGCCACGAGCAGAACCCGACCGGCCCGCCCGGTGCGCCGCCGCCGCCAACGATGCTGGATGACGGTCGCCCCGGGCGGGCCGGGCAGGTTCACAGCCGCTGCGGGCGGAGCCGCCGGCGACGCACCGTAAACAGCCATGCCGTGACCAGCCCACCGCCGAGCAGAACGGCGACCGCCGCACCGATCAGCACCGGAGTCGTGTTGCGCTGGGCCGTACCCCCGGCACCCGTGTCCACGGCGCCGAGCGGTACGCCACCCTGCCGCCGCGCGTCGATGCGCAGCTGCCCGGTGAGGCCGCCGTTCGGGCTGTCCAGCACAAGCAGAGAGTAGACGTTCCCGGCCCCGAGCGTCGCCGTCACAACGCTCTGCTTGGCACTACCGGCCGGCTGGACCTGCAGGGTCCACTTGCCCGGT
>DASRRF010000070.1:0-3747 GCA_035695905.1 Micromonosporaceae bacterium
GGCATGGCTGCGCGAGCAGATCGACTCGACCCTCGACGCGCAGGCAACCGCGCTGCTCAAGGGCGACGAGAAGGGGTTCACGGCGGCCGCGGATCCGGGCAACGCCGCGGTGCTCGCCGGGCTGACGCTACGTTACCGGTCGCTGCGGGCCATGCAGATCAGCCACTGGCGACCCGAGGTGGTCGGGGTGCCGGCGAAGGCGGCCGGCGCACCGGACGGGCAGTGGACCGCGTCGCTGTCGGTACCGCACTGCTTCGTGGTCGTCACGTGCGAGGAGGATGGCCTGCGGCTCGAGTCGCGCTGGGTCGAACGGGGCGGCACGGCGTACCTGGTCAGCCTCGACGCGTCGGTGGCCGGGCAGAACGGTCCGCGGCCGTGGGAGGTCAGCGAGCTGAAGGCGGCTGTGGGTACCCGGGTCGTGGTGGCCACCACCGCGAAGTACGCAAGCAAGCTGCCGACCCTGTTGCGCGAGGCGGAGAAGGCGGCGACGGTTGCCGACCGGTTCGCGGCCGGCGGAGCCCGCCCGGACCGGTACCGGATCTTCTACGCTGGCAGCGTCGAGTGGAAGAAGTGGTACAACGGCAACCGTCCACAGTGGGCAGCCGGGTACGCGGTACCCACCGGGAAGACCCATATCGATGTGGTCCTCAATGCGGCCGAGACGCCGACCACGTTCCTCGACGACATCCTGCGGCACGAGATGAGCCATGCCGCCTCGCTGCCCGGCGCGAGGTACCAGGATGCCAAGAACTGGTGGCTGATCGAGGGTCTGGCCGAGTACGCCGAGATGAACGGGAAGGCGGCGAGCCAGTACGACGCGGTTGCCGCCGGTGCGGTCCGCCGGTTCGTCCATTCCGGCAAGTGGGACGGCACGGTGGCGGTGACCGAGCCGGCCGACAGCGCGCCGCTGTGGGAGGCCGGCGCCCGTTACGGCGTCGCGTTCCTGGCCGTCCGGCGGCTGGTGGACCGGTACGGCGAGAGGAAGATGCTCGACTTTTTCCAGGCGATCCTGCACGACGGCACCGACCCGGCGACCGCGGCGCCGCAGGCGTTCGGCGCGGCCTGGACGAGCGTCGAGGCCGACTGCGTCAGCTACATCAAACGCACCGCCGGCTGACCGGGAACAGGCCCGAGCGGGCGCGCTGGCTGACCCGCCGTAGCATGGGCCGCGTGCGACGACACCCCTCGCCGCGCGCCGGCCTGCGTCGCCGTACCCTCACCACGGCGTTCGCGGTGCTCGGCGCGGTTGCCGCCATGGCGGCCTCGTGCGGCTCCAACGACAGCGGCGTCGAGGTGGCCGAGGCTCGCCGGGCCACCGTGGTCGAGGTCGTGGACGCGCCCGCGGCGGTCACCGCGAAGGCGGCGGCGACGCTGACCGCAGCCGCCGACGGCACCGTCTCCGCGTTGCACGTACAGGCGGGTGATCGGGTGGCAGCGGGACAGTTGCTGGCGAGCATCGACTCGCCCCCGGCGCAAGCCCGGCTGGCGCAGGCCACGCAGGCGTTGCAGGCGAGTCAACGGGCCAGCGGGTCCGGCCTCGGCCGCGGGGCGGATCTGTCCGGCATCCAGCGGGCCACGGATGCCGCGGCAGCCGAAGCCTTTGCCGCGGCCCGAGCCGCGGCGGCGAAGGTGGTCGATCCGGCGGTACGCGCGGCGCTGCTGGCCCAGGTGGACGCGGCCGAACGGCGGTACGCGCAGGCCGCAACCGCGGCGGCGCAAGCGATCCGTAGCGTGCAGCGGGGGATCGCCGCAGTCGGTACGGCGGTTGGCGCGCTCGGTGCCGCGCAACGGGTGCAGGCCCAGCAGGCGTACGATCTCGCCAAGTCTACTGTGGACTCGCTGACCCTGCGGGCACCGATCTCCGGGGTGGTCCAGTTCGGCGGAGCGGCAACGGGAAGCAGTGGCGGCGGCTCGTTGACCGACCTGCTCGGCGCCGCCGGTGCGCTGGGCGGCGCGTCCGGTGCACTCGGCGGGGACTCCGGCTCCGCGCCAAAGGCGGGTTCCCCGGGCGTTTCCGACGCGGTCGCGGTGGGCAGCAGGTTGTCCGCGGGTACCCCGGTACTGACCATTGTGGACATTTCCGAGCTGGGCCTGGTCGCCGAGGTCGACGAGACCGATGTGCTGCTGGTCGCGCCGGGTGCGCCGGCGCGCGTCGAGCTGGACGCGGCCACCGGTGCGCGGTACGACGCGACGGTGCGCTCGGTGGACGTGCTGCCCACCCCGTCCGCGCGCGGTGGGGTGGCCTACCGGGTACGGCTGTCGCTCGGGTCCGGACAGCTGGCCGACGGGCGGGCCGCACCGGATCCGCGTCCGGGCATGAGTGCGGTGGCCCACCTGCAGGTTCGCCGGGCGCCGGACGCGATCGCCGTACCGGCTGCCGCAGTGTTCACGGTGGACGGTAAGGACGCCGTGTGGGTGGTGCGGGACGGCAAGGCGCAGCGGGTGGCGGTCACGATCGGGGTACCCGGTCAGGATCTCGTACAGATCACCGCCGGGGTATCCGACGGCGATCGGGTGGTGGTACGCGGTACCGACAAGGTCCGCGCCGGGCAGCGCCTCCCATGAACGCAGCGCCTCCCATGAGCCACGCGATCGAGGCCGTAGACGTCACCCGCGCATACGAGCTGGACGGCGTCTCGATCCCGGCGCTGCGCGGGGTAACCCTGGCCGTCGAGCCGGGCGACTATCTCGCCATCGTCGGGCCGTCCGGTTCCGGGAAGTCCACCCTGATGCACCTGATGGGTGGCCTGGACCGGCCCACCTCGGGCCGGTTGTCGATCGGCGGCCGGGACGTCGCCGGGCTCTCCGCCGGGGAGATGGCCCGGCTGCGCAATGAGACCGTCGGCTTCGTGTTCCAGGCGTTCCACCTGCTGCCCCGGACCTCCGCGGTGGACAACGTGGCGCTGCCGCTGGTCTACCGCGGGATGGGCGCCGGTGCCCGCCGTCGCCGCGCCGCCGAGGTGCTCGACCGGGTCGGGCTGGCGCACCGGATGAAGCACCGCCCGAACCAGCTCTCCGGCGGCGAGCAGCAGCGGGTCGCGATCGCCCGGGCGCTGGTCACCGAGCCCGCGGTACTGCTGGCCGACGAGCCGACCGGGAACCTGGATACGGCCACCGGCGCCGCGGTACTCGGCCTGCTGGAGCAGATGAACGCGGAGTCCGGGGTGGCCCTGGTGCTGGTCACCCACGACCGGGAGGTGGCCGGCCGGGCCAGCCGCGAAGTCACGATGCGGGACGGGGTAATCGTGACATGAGGCTGGCCGAAGCCTGGCGCGTCGCGCTGGATGCGTTGCGGGCCAACCGGATGCGCAGCGGGTTGACGATGCTCGGCGTGGTGATCGGGGTGGCCGCGGTCGTCGTACTCGTGGCGATCGGCACCGGCGCGAAGCAGACCGTGGAGCGCCAGGTCGAGGGGCTCGGCTCGAATCTGCTCATCGTGGTCCCCGGCAAGGTTGACTTCGGCTCCACCCCGGCGGTGTCCCGGCTGTCACTGTCCGATGTGGACGCTGTGACCCGGATCGTCGGCGACCGGTCCCGGGTGGCGGTCACGGTGAGCTCCGGCGAGACGGTACGGGCCGGCGCGGCCGCCAAGTTCACCAGCGTACTCGGTGTGTTGGAGACCACCCCGCAGGTCTTCATCCGCCGGGTCGCCCGCGGTTCGTACCTGAGCCGGTCCGATGTGGACACCGCTCGGCGGGTGGCCGTACTGGGCTCGTCGGTGGCCCGTACCCTCTTCGGCGACCGCGA
>DASRRF010000071.1:0-2370 GCA_035695905.1 Micromonosporaceae bacterium
GGGATCGACGCGGCGAAGGTGCGGTGGGTCAGCCTGCCGCCGCCGCAGCTGCGCCAGGCGCTGGCCGCCGGTCGGGTCGACGCGATCACCGAACTCGTCACCGGTAGGCCGGGCGTCGAGGCACTGGCCGACGGCCGGGGCACGGTGGTCCTTCCGTACAGCGACTATCTGACCGACCTCTATGGCAACGTGCTGGCGACCACCTCGACCACCGCGGCGGCACACCCCGATCTGGTACGCAGGTTCCGCGACGCGATACTGCGCGGCCTGCAGTACGCGATCGACCACCCGGGTGAGGCCGGCCAGATCTTCGCGAAGTACCAGCCGCAGTACCGGGCAGACGTGGCCGCCGCCGAGATCGGGCTGATGGCGCCGTACTCGCGCGCCGACCAGTGGGGTGTACCGGTCGGTGCGCTCGACGAGCGGCGGGTGATGCGCAGCATCGCGGTGCTGCAGGGCGCCGGCGCCCTGCCCGCCGGGATCACCCCGGACAGCGTCGTCTCCTTCAACCTCGCCCTCGGATCGTGACGCGACGCCGCCGGACCGCGCATGCCTCCACTTCAGGACCAGGCGCGATATCCATCGCGTGAGCAGATATCAGGCCCTTGCCCACATCAGAATCTCGGGTGGCTTGCTGGTGCGTTTGGACGGTTGACAGGACGGGGTGATATCGGCCCCTGAGATAGATATCGCACCCCCGTTGTGAATGGGACGGGTGCGAGGGCGGCGCGGCGCGGCCGGATCCCTGTGGGGATCCGGCCGCCGGTTGAATCGGTGGACCTACCCGGTGTATCCGGCGAAGATCCGGCTGAAGTCGAACGGACTCTGTGCGATGTTCGTGCACTTGAAGATGGCGCCGGTGCACGCGTTGCGATCCCGGGTCATCTCCCAGAACGCGAGCATCCCGACATGGGTTGACTGGGCGAACGTGACGAGCTGGCGCGCATCGTTCTGGTCGAAGAAGCGATGATCGTCGTTCTCACCGAGCATCGGCGTCACCCCGACCATCCGCCACAGCTGCGCGTCGGTCTTGCCCGGGAAGAGCGACTTGAGCTGGCTGAACGTCGACCGCGCGGCCTGCACCGCGAAGTCGCCGCGATCGCCGTCCCGGTAGTAGTCCATCGCCATCACGTTGACCATGTCGAGGTTGACGCCGGCGTCCCTGGCGGAGCGCACGATGTTCAGCCCGTCCGCGGTCAGCCCTTCCGGGAGTACCGGCAGCGTCAGCGACACCTTCAAGCCGGGGTTGTTCTGTTGCAGACGGGCCAGCGCCTGCGAGCGCCGGGAAATCGACGCCGGCTCGGCCACCGCCGATCCTTCGATGTCCACGTCGAGATACTTCAACGCGTACGCCGTAACGACAGCCTGGTACTCCGCCGTCAAGGTGTCCACAGTGGAGCATGCCTGGGCCAGCTCGATGCCGGACGCGCCGCCGAAGGATATCTTCACGTCGCCACCACCGGCGCGGATCGCGTCGATCTGGTCGCGGGACCATGCGGTCCGCGGGTCGAACGCGTTGAACCACATCGCCTTGCAGTTGGATGCGGTGATGAACGCGAGCGTGAAGCTCTTCAGGTTCCCTGACGCGGCCATGTCGGTCAGCACCGGGGTGGGCCAGGCGCCCATGTCGACGTACGGAGCAACCGGTACCGCCACGCCGCCGTTGGAGCAGCCGGACGTCGTGGCCGTGACGTTTCCGCTGTGCGCGGACTCCCCGGCGGAGTTGAACGCCGCGATGTTGTACGTGTGCGTGGTGCAGGCGCCCAGTCCGGAGACGGTTGCCGTGGTGCCGGTCGCGGTGGCCCGGACCGTGCTGCCCTCGTACACCCGGTAACCGCTCACGGTGCCGCCGGCCGCTCCCCAGGAGAGCGACACGGAGCTGCTGGTCGTACCGGTGACGGTCGGGTTGCCGGGTGGACCCGGCGTACCGCCGGAACCTCCGCCCGTACACGAGCCGTTGTTGACTGTGCAGTTCGTCGGGGTGCCGGAGCCGTTGACGTTGAACCCGAACGAGACGCTGCCACCGGCCGCGACCGCGCCGTTGTAGCTCTTGTTCGCCGCCGTCACGTGCTGCCCGCTCACGGTGACGTCGGCGTCCCAGAACGAGCCGAGCGTCGAACCGGTCGGCAGGTCGAATCCGACCGTCCAGCTGCTGATCGCGCCCGTCGTACCGTTCGTGATCGTGTACTTCGCCCCGTAGCCGGTGCCCCAGTCGGAGTCCTTGCTGAACTCCGCGGTCAGTCCGGCCGCGTACGCCGGACCGGTGCCGATCGCCACCACCCCGGTCGCGGTGGCGCCGGCGAGGAGGAGAAGTGCGCAGAGTTGGCGCAATCGGACCATAGGTACCTCCAGGGATGGGGACGCCCGTCG
>DASRRF010000072.1:0-3460 GCA_035695905.1 Micromonosporaceae bacterium
CGCGCCCCACTGGCATCCCTCAGCGCAGGCTGGAGAAGATCGTCCTGGTCAAGGTGGCGTGGGCGTCATCGGCGTCCAGCGACCAGACCATCATCCCGCCCAACCTCTGCTGGCGTACGTACAGGCACTTCTGCGCCACCACGAGCGGATCGTCGAACGTCCACAACGTCGTGCCGTTGAACAGCCACGCGTGGCCGGCGCGGAAGTCGCGATGCAGCGTGTACCCCTGTGCCGGCAGCATCGCGAGCACCTTGTAGTCCTCGGAGCCCGGCTCGAACGTGGCCGGCGCCGCACCCGCGGACGGTTGGAAAAGCCCGTCACCGCCGCCGGTCACGCCGGTCCAGCCGTGCCCGTAGTACGGGATGCCGATGACCAGCTGGCCGCGCGGTGCCCCGCGGTCGATCCAGGAGCGGACCGTACGGTCCAGGGTGAAGTCCGGGCTGACCGGATCCCCGGCCGGTTCGCGCAACGCGGACTGCTGGTTCGTGTCCGTCTCCCACGGGCCGTGGAAGTCGTACCCCTGCAGCGTCGCGAAGTCGAGCGACGTGAAGATCTGGTTGACCTCGAACCCGGCGTCGATCGCACCGGGGTTGGCCGGCAGGAACGCGGACAGCTCCAGGTGCCGGCCGACGGTCCGGCCGTACGCGTCGAGCTGCTTGCGGAACTCGGCCGCCAGCCCGGTGAAGTTGACCCGGTCCTCGGGCCGGATCACGTTGCCTACGTTCCCCGGCCAGTTCGGCCACTCCCAGTCCAGGTCGATGCCGTCGAAGACACCGTACGCCGAACCGGGCCCGCCGCTGCCGCCGTCGAGTACCGGCAGGTTGCCCTTGATGAACAGGTCCAGGCAGGACGCCACGAATGCGGCCCGGTTCTCCGGTAGCGCGGCGTTGGAGAAGTACTTGGACCAGGTCCAGCCGCCGATCGACAGCAGCGTCTTGAGCTTCGGATGCTTCTGCTTGAGCTTGAGCAGCTGGCCGAAGTTGCCGTTGAGCGGTTCGCCCCAGGCGTCGGCCACGCCGTCGACGCTGAGCTCGGCCGGTACCGGCCGCTGGTAGTCCGCCCAGGCATCGCCGGCACCGGGGATGTTCGCCTCGAAGCAGAGATTTTCCGGGCTGATGTTGGCGAACGCGTAGTTGATGTGGGTGAGCCGCGCGGCGGCCCCGCTGGTCTCCAGGTTCTTCACGTCGAACTGGCGACCGTAGATCCCCCACTGGGTGAAGTAGCCGACCCGCCGGAACCCGTCGGACCGACCAGCCCCGTCGTGGGCGGCCGCCGCGGCCGGCAGGCCGGCCATCCCCACCAACAGCGTCACGGTGAGTACGGCGAGCCGCCGCGGAAGTCTTCTGCGCATGAACCCTCCCGGACAGAAGTGCGCAACTGAAAAGAAAGTTTCCTAATTGACGAAGCTAGGCCGACCGGGCGGGCGGGTCAATCCCCCAACGCGCTAAGAGAGGTGTGCGGTGTCGTTCACCGTACGGACGGCGATCCCACCGTCCGGCCACGAGTCCACAATGGATATTCCGGCCGGGTCGAGGTAGAGCCGGTGCAGCAGCGCGTCCCCGGCCGCCAGTGCGTCGCGCAGCAGGATCTTGATGGGCGACACGTGGGACACCACGGCCACCGGCTGCCCTCGATACGTCTCACGGAGCCGCCCGACGGCCCGGCGTACCCGTACGGTCAGCGCGCCGAACGACTCGCCGTCCGGCGGTGCCACCGAGGCGGAGCCGAGCCACGCCTGCAACTCGTCCGGCCAGCGCTCGCGTACCTCGGCGAACGTCAAGCCCTCCCACGCACCGAAGTCGCACTCGATCAGGTCGGCGTCCTCGACCACCGGTACGCCATCGAGCGCGGTCGCGATTGCCCGTGCTGTGGCCGTACACCGGGACAGTGGCGAGGTGACGACGGCCGCGAGTGCCGGTGCCAGCTCGGCCACCCGCCGCGCCGTGGCCCGGGCCTGCACCTCGCCCTGGACGGACAGCGGCACATCGCCGCGCCCGGAGTAGCGCCGCTGCGCGGTCAGCTCGGTCTCCCCGTGCCGCACCAGGATCAGCCGGGTCGGCGTGCCGGCCGGCGGATCCCAGGACCGCGGCGGCGCCTCAACTTTTGGGCGGCGCCGCACCCCCGACCCGGCAACCGCGTCCATCGCGGCGTTCGCCAGCGCGTCCGCGCGGGTGTTGCGTTCCCGGGGTACCCAGGCCCAGGTGACCTTGTCGAACCGGCGGACCAGCGCGGCCGCCTGCGCCGCGAGCGGTCGCAGCCCGGGATGCTTGATCTGCCACCGGCCGGACATCTGCTCGATGACCAGCTTCGAGTCCATCCGTACCTCGACCTCGACCGCGCCCAGCTCGGCGGCGGCGGCCAGCCCGGCGATCAGCCCGGAGTACTCGGCGACGTTGTTCGTGGCCACCCCGATCGCCTCGGCGCGTTCGGCGAGGACCTCACCGGTGCCCGCCTCGCAGACCAGCGCGCCGTAGCCGGCCGGACCGGGGTTGCCGCGCGCCCCGCCGTCGGCCTCCACAATGACCCGCAGCCGTTTCCTACTCACTGAGTCTCCAGTTCGCTCACAGGCCGGACTCCGCGGTGCGGACCAGGATACGGCGGCACTCCTCGCAGCGCACGACCTCGTCCGGCGCGGAGTTCTTCACCCGCGCCCGCTCGCTGCCGGACAGCTCCAGCCGGCAGCCCTCGCACCGGCCGGCCCGCAGCAGAGCGGCGCCGACACCGCCGGTGTGCTCGCGGATCCGCTCGTACAGCTCGATCAGGTCGGCCGGCAGGTCCGCGGCGAGCGGGCCGCGTCCGGCGGTCCGGAACTCCTCGTCCTTGGTGATCTCGCCGAGAATCCGGTCCCGGCGCGCCTCGACCTCGGTGCGCTGCGTACGCGCCGTCGCCAGTCGCGCCAGCGTCTCATCGAGTACGGACTGAGCCTGCTCGCGCTGCTCCATCAGCTCCAGTTCGGCGTCCTCCAGCTCGGTCTGCCGCCGCTGCAACGAGACGAGTTCGTGTTGCAGCGCCTCGAGTTCGCGGGCCGGCCCGGAGCCCACGGTCAGCCGCGCCTCATCCTTGTCCTTGCGGGTCCGTACCTGCTCGACATCGCGCTCCATCCGGGCGATATCGCGGTCGAGGTCGTCGACCGCGACCTGGGCGCGTACCCGCTCGTCGTCCATCGCCGAGATCTCCCGGGCGAGGCGGTCCACCTGGGCCAGTTCCGGCAGGGTACGGCGGCGGTGCGCGAGCTGCGCCAGCGCGGTGTCGATCGCCTGCAGCTCGAGCAGGCGGCGCTGCGCGTCCGGGTCGGCCTTCACTGCGCGAGACTCCTTTGCTCCACTATGGACGGTGCGTGCACGGTCCAGGGATCAGTGTCCACTTCGGACACGATGGCGGTCACCCCGAGCGCGGCGCGCAGGAAGGCGGCGAGGTCGTCGAGCCACGGCCGCTCGGTCGCCCACCCGGGTGGAAACCG
>DASRRF010000073.1:0-5499 GCA_035695905.1 Micromonosporaceae bacterium
GTACACCGTCCACTGTGTACCGATGTCGTCCAGCGAGGCCCGGCCGACCACCAGCGTCTCCGCGCCGCAGTGCCCGACATGCCAGCCGGGTACCGAGGTCAGCCGGCGGGCCTCGACGTGCGCGCTGCCACCGCTGGTGCGTACCCGGAAAAGGTGTTGTTCTGCCGGCTCGCCGTCGCTCGCCTCGACGAGCAGGTCCGCGCCGCCGCCGGGCGCACCGAGCCGGCCGCAGACCCGGCGCACGTAGAGCCCGGGCGGGGTGAGCAGGGTGCCGTCGGCGAACAGGCACCGGGCGTCGTACCCGTCGTGCGCCAGCTCACCGCCGACCAGCACCCGGCCGTCCGTCAGGTAGCACGGTGTACCCGGGATCGGTTCGACCCAGCGGGGATCGGCCAGCTCCGCGTGCACCTGGGTCTCGCCGGTGCGCGGGTCGACCGCGAGGACCAGGCCGTGCTGCTGCAGCCGGCGCAGCACGGTGATGAGTGGCCCGCCGGCCGGGTCGCCCGGGCTCCACCGCACCGAGACCAGGTACGGGTAGATCTCCCGGTCCCAGTGCACATCGACCCAGCCGCCGTCGAGGTCCAGCAGGTGCAGGGTCACCTCGGCGTTGTCCGCTCCGGCATACGGGTACGCGATAGAGGCGGGTTGGGTACCCGGATCGGCCGGATCGTGCAGGTGCCACCGCGGTACCCGGGTGTCGTCCACCCGCGCGGCGAGTACCGACTGCCCGTCCGGCGCCCACCAGTAGCCGCGGAACCGGCCGAACTCCTCGGCCGCGATGAAGTCGGCCAGCCCCCAGCTGACCCGGCTGTCCGTGGTGTGCCGTTCGCCGGCCAGCAGCGTGTCAACCCCGCTGGTATCGATCGCCCGCAGCGCGCCGCCGGTCACGTACGCGATCCGCCGGCCGGTCGGGTCCGGCCGCGGGTCCACCGCCGGACCGGCCGTACGCACCAGGTCGGTGACGCCGGTACGCAGGTCGGCCCGGTACAGCCGGCCGCCGAGCGGGAACGCGGCAACCGTCGCGTTCGGGTCGATCGCGTACGACCCGATGCCGGCCGCGGTCAGCCGCAGCCGTTCGCGCAGCGCGCGTTCGTCCGGCGGAAGGTCGCCGTCGATGCCCGGCAGCGTTGCCGGGTCGGCGATCTGCCGCTCGCGGCGCTGCGCCACGTCGTACACCCAGAGCCGGTCGGCCGGATCCTGCGGACCGCCCGACCGCAGGAACACCACCCGCTCGCCGTCCGTGCCCACCGACACCGCTCGTGGCGCGCCGTAGCTGAACCGGCCGGTACGGGCGGACAGCGCCGGAAAGCTCCCCGTTGAGGACTCCACGCTGACGATCGTAAGGGCGAGCTGCCGCCTCAGCCGTTCATCAGGCGGCTGAGCTGCTGTTGCAGTGCCTGCGGGTCGGGTAGCTGACCGTTCGGCGACAGCTTGTCCAGCACCTGCGGGAGCGCCTGGGCGAGCCCGTCGGCGGCCTGTTCCGGCGTCACGCCGGCCTTGGTGGCCAGCTCCTGCACCTTCTCCTGGCCGAGCGCGTCGGCCACCTGTTCGCCGGTCACCGGCTCGTTCTTACCCGTGCCGACCCAGGACTGAGCCTGCTCGCCCAGCCCGCCGGCCTGCAACTGGCTCATCAGGCCGTTCAGGTTGCCGCCCTGGTTCTTCATGAACATGCTCAACGCGGCGGAGATGATGGCGCCGAGGTTCAGCCCACCGGCCTGGCCGCTCTGTCCACTCTGGCCACCGCCCAGCAGTCCGCCGAGCAGTCCACCGAGATCCTGCGTCATGTGTAGATCCCTTCCCCCGTTGAGACCCCCAGGTCCACTGATCAGCATGCCCGCCGGCCCGGGTCCGGGTCTGCGGTTTCGACGATCTGCGGGACCACGCGGCGGCAGACCACACGGGTAACATTGACCACATGCCTGTCGCCGAGGACCGGATGCGCGCACATGCCCTTGTCGACGACTTGCTGGGTCCATCTGACGCCGCGGCCGACCGGGCCGTTGCGGTGCTGCACGCGCATGCCGCCGCGCTAGGATGGGTCTGCGACACCACCGGTGCCTACCCCGCGCCGTCAGCGGTGGCGGGCCCGCTGGCCCGGGCCGCCGAAGAGCTGCGTTCGCCGAGCGACAACCGTGATCCCGTTGTGATCATGCGGCAGGTCGCCGGGGAAGCGCTGGATGCGTACCGGGCGACCGTTGCCGCGTGACCGGCTACGTGCTTGACGACCTGGCCTTGACCCATGGCCTCCTGGCGGAAGGTACCGAGCATCAGCGCCGTGAGCTTTCCCGCCTGCTGCGCGACGCTTTCGACGGTGGCCCGCCGTTGGACATACCGGCAATGTGCCTGGTGACGGCGGCCTCGGCGCGGCCGGTGCTGGCCGAACACCTGGCGGACATCGTCGCTACGGCACCCGCAACACCGTGAATATCTCCGGGCTTCGCCGTTCATCCGCGGTGGATACGGTGCGGCGCAACCATCCGGGCCTGAGCTGGGCCGCCACCCACGCGGCGGCCCAGGCGGTCGGAGGTCGCCTCAGCGTCATCACGGTCAACCTGGTCCGGTACCGGGGCGTGCCGGTCGACGTGGTGTCGTTGTAAGCCCGCCCGGGCTGGCGCCTGCGGCATCGGCCGCCGCTGCCCGGTTATTGTTGGGCGCGTGACTGACCTTCCGGACCGGCGAGTCCTCTTTGTGCACGCGCATCCCGATGACGAGTCGATCGGTACCGGCGCCACGATGGCGAAGTACGCGGCCGCCGGGGCGCACGTCACGCTGGTCACCTGCACGCTGGGCGAGGAGGGCGAGATTCACGTGCCGGGGTACGCCGGATTGGCCGCGACCGAGGCGGACCAGCTGGGCGGCTACCGGATCGCCGAACTCAGCGCCGCGTGCGCCGCGCTCGGGGTGACCGATCACCGGTTCCTCGGCGGCGCCGGGCGGTACCGGGACTCGGGCATGATGGGCACCCCGGCCAACGAGCACCCGCGGTGCTTCTGGCGCGCCGATCTCGACGAGGCCGCCGGGCACCTGGTGGACATCATCCGGGAGGTACGCCCGCAGGTGCTCGTCACGTACGACGAGAACGGGTTCTACGGGCACCCCGATCACATCCAGGCGCACCGGGTGGCGATGCGCGCGGCCGAGCTGGCCGGTACGGACGGTCCGGCGAAGATCTACTGGACCGGGCTGCCGAAGAGCGTGCTCGAAGCCGGGCTGGAGGCGTTCGGCGACTCCGCGGACAACCCGTTCGAGGGGGTCGAGAAGGTCGAGGACTTCCCCTTCGGAACGCCGGACTCGGAAATTGCCGCGCGGATCGACGCCACCGAGTACGCCGACGCGAAGAGCGCCGCCCTACGCGCGCACGCCACCCAGATCCCGCCGACGTCGTGGCTGTTCTCGGTCGCGGGCAACTTCGGTTCGGAGTTCCTGGGTGTGGAGTACTACCTGCTCACCGCCGGCGTACGCGGGCCGGGCGTCGGGCCGTACGCCTGGGAAGAGGACCTCTTCGCGGGCCTGCCGGGCATCGCCGGGTGAACCGCGCCGCCGACATCGCGTTGCGCGTGGTCGGTGCGCTGGTCGGCCTCGCCGCGGGGGCGCTGACCGCGGTGTGGGAGGCATTCCTTACCCCGCTCTACTTCGGTACGGTCCGGCTGCCGCTGGCGCCCGTACTGGCGCTGGGCACCGGCGTGGCGCTGGTCTGGTTCACCCACGAGGTGACCGGGCACCGGTTGGTCGCGCTGTTGCCCGGGTTGGTGTGGACCGGCCTGATGCTCGTCGCCGCCGGTCGTACCACCGAGGGCGACATCGTGCTGGCCGGCAACAACTGGGTGGCGCTGACCACCGTCTTCGCCGGCGTGGTGGGTTACGTGATCGGCGCGTACCGGATGTTCAACCCGCGGAGCGTTCGCACCCCTCAACCGCGAACGTGAGGAGCGACACTCGGTGTGTGGCGAAATGCCTGGATAGCATCGATCGCGCCGCTCCCCTCGACGAAGCATGGAGTTCATGTGCGCCGCGCCCTGATCGCTACCGGGATTGTCGTGGCTCTCGCCGTACCCCTGGTTGGTGGGACCGCAGCGTATGCGCTCGGCAGCGACGTGCCGCGCGGGACATCGGTGCTCGGCATCGACATCGGCGGCCGGGACCGGCCGGCGGCGGCGCAGGCGCTGCGGGCCGGCCTGGTCGGGCAGGCCGAGCGTCTGGCCAGGCCGGTGCCGGTGACCGTCGGCGGGCAGGCCGGCACCATCCAGCCCGGCGATGTCTCGTTGGCGGTGGACATCGATGCCACGGTCACCAAGGCCGCGGTACGGCCGAACCCGGTCAACGCGCTGTTCGGTTCGCGGACCGTGGACCCGGTGGTCACGGTGAACCCGGACCGGCTCGCCGCGGCGCTGGCCAAGCCGGCGGCGAAGGTGGTCGCGGCGGGCACGGCGGCCGGCGTGCGGTTCGACGGCACCACGCCGAAACCGGTCTACGCCAAGCCGGGCAAGGGATTGGACCCGCAGCGGTCGGCCCAGGCGGTGGTCGGCGGATGGCTGCGGCAGGAGCCGGTGGTCATTCCGGTCGTCGACCTCGCGCCCGCGACCACCACGGCCACCGTAGACAAGATCATCGACGGGTACGCCAAGCCGGCGGTGGCTGCGCCGGTGATCGTACGGCTGCCCGGCGGGACCACGTTGACCGTCCCGCCGCAGGCGATCGCGAGGAGTCTGGTGCTCACCGCGGACAAGCACGGCACGATCACCCCGAAGGTGGACGAGGGCAAGCTGCGCGGCGCGCTGAAGACCGAGCTCGCCTCCACCGGCGGCCAGCAGGTGGACACCGCCGCGCTGGCCCGGGACCTGGTTGCCGTGCTGCCGAAGCCCTCGCCGCGTACGGTGACCGCGGTGGTACGCACGACCGCGCCGACCACGAACGGCCAGGATCTGGCCCAGCTGGGCATTCGCGAGCAGGTTTCGTCGTTCACCACGCACTTCACCGGCGGGCTCTCCTCGCCGCGCAGCCACAACATCGTCACCGTCGCGCAGAAGGTCGACGGCGCCGTTGTCCAGCCGGGCGAGACGTTCTCGCTCAACGGTTTCACCGGCCCGCGCGGGTACGCCGAGGGCTACAAGGATGCGCCGATCCTGGTGGACGGCAAGCTGGTACCCGGGGTTGGCGGCGGGATCAGCCAGTTCACCACGACACTGTTCAACGCGACCTACTACGCCGGCCTTGAGGACGTCCACCACCAGCCGCACGGCTTCTACTTCGCCCGCTACCCATCGGTGATCGAGTCGACAATCTTCTATCCGACGCTGGACTTCCAGTTCCGCAACGACTCGGCGGACCCGGTACTGATCGACACGTCGTACACCGGGGACTCGATCACGGTGTCGATCTGGGGTACCAAGCGGTACGACGTGTCGACGGTGTGGAGCCCGCGGCGGGACATCGAGGAGCCGGAGACCAAGCACCTGCCGGCCGGGCCGTCGTGTATTGCCACTGAAGGTAGTCAGGGGT
>DASRRF010000074.1:0-2638 GCA_035695905.1 Micromonosporaceae bacterium
GCGCGCCTGCGACAGCGTGGCCCCGATCGACCCGGCGCGGTCCTCGTACCCGCCGGCACCGAACAGGACCGCCCGCACGGTGGTCACGCCGACCACCTGCCTCCGCGGATGCGCACATGCCCGTTGGCCTGTCCCGGTGGCCGCAGCGGCACGCTCCACGCGGATGCCCCGGCGCGCGGGGCGCCGTCCAGCACGAGCACCTCGATGTCGAGGTGCGCCGGCGGATGGTCGGCGCCGTGCGGGTCCCCGGGTACGCCGGGCTCCGGCGGTGGCCGGCGGCGCCGCAGAACGCTGCGCGCGGCGGCGAGCACGGCCAGCACACCGGCCACCGCGATGACCACCCAGAGCGGCCAGCCGCGCTGATGGTCGGGTACCTGGAAGGCGACCTGCTCGGTCTGGACCGGAGCCCCGGCGCCGTCGTCGCACTCCAGCTCGACCAGGTTGCTGCCGGTGCTGGCCCACCCGGGCACGGCTATTTGGGCGGACACCGTCTGGCCCAGCGGCGGCGAATCTTCGGGGGTGGGTGTTTGGTTCGGGACTACCCGGTGCCCACCGAAGTTGACCACGTAGTCCCGGCACAGCGACGAGAAGTAGCGGCCCTGCACGGTCACCGTCCGCCCGACCGGCGCGGTACCCGGGTCAATAATGATCTTGGGGGTACGTACCGTGAAGGCCTCTGGCACCTCGAGCCGGTCACACGCCGCGGTGATCGCGTGCTTGCCGTCCCAGACGTCCTTGCCCTGCACGGTAACTGTTTGCTGGAAGCGGCCGCGGGTGGCGGTGACCTTCGTTACCGGGCCGCTGTCCCAACGGATCGTCGCCTGGTCGCACAGGAAGCCGTCGCCAGCCACCGTGACCTTCGTGCCGAGCACCCCCTCGGGTGGGTCACCGTGATCCCGGCTACGCCCACGTCAACGGTGGCCTTCTGGGAACCGTCCGCGCATCGGGCGGTGAGGGTGCCCACGCCGGCGCGCGCGTTCTGAGGGACGATTCCGTCGCTGGTCAGACTCTCGTCCGGGGTGGACGAGTCGGCGTGGCCGAGTTCTGTGCCGTCGGCCCAGAGCAGCAGAAGCCGACCGGGTCCGCCCGGGCCGGCGCAGTTGAACCCGGTGGCGGAGATCGCCACCTGACCGCCGGGTCGGCTGGTCCGGGGTTTGACCGCCACCTCGGGTACGTCCACCCGCAGCGCGGCGGCCGTCAGCGTCGTGCCGGCCGGGCTCCCGGCACACCGCACCTGGACCTGGCGCTGACCCGCCTTGGCCTTCGCCGGGATCGTGCCGGTGAACGGGTACGCCACGAGGGTGTTCGTGACGGGAGCCGTGGTGCGGCCCACCTCCGCGCCATCCACGGACGCGACGACCGTGCTGGGTGAGCCGGCCGAGCAGTCGACCCCGCTCACCGTGATCGTCACCTGCCGGCCGCGCCATCCACGGTCCGGGCTGACGTTGAGCACCACCGGCGCAACCACCGCCGGTGCTTGTACCACCACCGTTTTGGCGAGTTCTGGCCTGCCCTGCTGCTCCGAGGCGCACCTCACGTTGACCCTGTGCTCGCCGGGCGTAGCGTCCGGCGGAACGGTGATCGCGACCTCGAACGGTTGGTACTTGCTGGACACCACAACCTTCGCGTGCGGCCGCTCGACCTCATCGAAGAGCGGTACCAGCTCGAGGCCCTGCTGGGTGCAGTCGATCCCACGACCGAGGAGGGTCAGCGGCGAGCCGCCCCGCAGTTTGTCGCCGCGGACCTGCAGGGATGGTTGCTCAGGCCCTTTCAGGGTGAACGTCTGCGTGGCGGGGCGGGTACCCGGCGCGTCGGAGCAGCGGACACCGACCTCCACCTTGAGGTCCTTGCCGCCCTGCGGCGCGGGGTCGGCCGGCACGGTGAAGGTCAGGGCGAACTCACCCCATGGCTTTTCCAGCGGCGCCTCGCCGACCTTCGCGCCGCGCTTGTCCCACTCGACAATTATCTTGTCCGTGCAGCTGATGCCGCTGCCCGTCAGCCGGACCGTGTCGCCGGGGATGCCGGTCGACGGGTCGAGCGCAAGCGTGGCCTTGATGACGATGAAGGGGAATGACCGCAGCTGCTCGGTCGGCGTGCCGCACGCAACGACGATGCTATGGGCTCCGGGGGTCGCGTCCATGGGAACCCGGAACGTCAGCGTGACCCGTTGGTCCACATTGGACGACGTCGCCTCGGCCAGCTGCCGCGCCGGGTCGTCATCCCACAGCACCACCACGATCCGCGGCACCGGCCGCACACTCTCGTTGCTGCTGAGGTACTGCGGAGGGCACGCGGTACCAGGCAGAGTGATCTGCGCCTGGCAGCCGGGGTTGCCGGCGGACGCGTCGATCTGAACCTGCTGTCCACTGTCGACCGACGCCGCTTGCTGGCACCGTACCGGCTTCGGCTGGTCCTTCGAGCAGCCGACAAGGCCGGTCGTGAACACCAGGGCGAGTACGACAAATGCACCGCGGACCGCGCAGGTCCGACTCCGGGACGGCACACCATCGACGATAGTCGCGGCGGGCAAGAGGACATCGGGCCTGGCTCGAACCCGGTACGGCTGATCGCTGGCGTTACCAGCCGCGGAGCCTGAGCACCACGCCCGCATGGTCGGATGGCCACAGCCCGGTCGCCG
>DASRRF010000075.1:0-7534 GCA_035695905.1 Micromonosporaceae bacterium
CACGTAGGCCGCGGCGACCGCGGCCCGCTCGGCAGTCAACCCGCCGGCCAGCAACGATCCCAACAATCCGGCGAGCACGTCGCCGGTGCCGCCGGTGGCCAGCCACGGCGTCCCGGTCGGGTTCGCCCAGGCCCGCCCATCGGGCGTGGCCACCACGGTGCGGTCCCCCTTGAGCAGCACCACCGCGTTCATCCACGCGGCCAACTTCAGCGCGGCGGCCACCCGGTCCGCACCGGGCGCGTGGCCGGCCAGGCGGGCAAACTCGCGGTCGTGCGGGGTCACCACGATAGGCGCGTCGTGCTCCCGCAACGCCCGCGCCATCGAGCCGTCGACCAGCAAGGTCAGGGCATCCGCATCGAGTACGGCGGGAACCGGCGCGGCCAGCACCGCGCGCAACTCCGCGGCGGCGCGCTCGTCGGTGCCCAGGCCGCTGCCGCAGACCCAGGCCTGCACCCGTCCGGCGTCGGAAACCCGTCCGGCGACCACCACCGACGGATGCTGCTGGGCGACGAGCGGGGCCGCGCCACCGGCGTACCGCACGAGTCCGGTCGGCCCGGCCAGGGCGCCCGCGGTGGACAGTACGGCCGCACCCGGGTACGCCTCCGAGCCGGTCGCCAGCCCGACCACGCCGCGGGTGTACTTGTCAGCCGCCGCGTCCGGCTCCGGCCACCATTGCTCGATATCGGCGCGATCCGGCACGCGTACCGCCGGGTCGGCGGGCAGCCACCGGTCCAGCCCGATATCCACCAGCTCGACCTGACCGGCACGCGGGGCGGCCGGGCCGACCACGAGCGCCGGCTTCAGGCAGCCGAACACCACCGTGACGTCGGCGGTCACCACCGGACCGGGTACGTCCCCGGTATCAACGTCCACACCGGACGGTACGTCCACCGCGACGATGACCGGGCGGCCGCCGGCTGCGGTCCGTACCCCGGCAAGCGCGGCGACCACCGCGGCGGCCGGCTCGCGCAGCCCCCCGGAGCCGCCGATACCGACGATCCCGTCCAGCACGATATCCACAGTGGACGGTAGCGAGTGGACGGTCCGGCCGCCGGCTCCGCGCAGGGCCGCCAGGCCTGCCGCGTGTACCCGGTCCGGCGCGAGCAGCAGCGCGGAGACGACCACCCCGCGGCGGGCCAGCCGGGCGCCGGCGAACAGCGCGTCGCCACCGTTGTTGCCGGCCCCGGCGAGGACCAGCGCGCTGCGCCCGTACACCCCGCAAGCGGTGTCGGCGAGCAGCATCGCGCACCGGCGGGCCAGCCCGGTCGCGGCCCGCTGCATCAGGGTGCCCGGCGGCAGCGTGGCCATCAACGCGTCCTCAGCCGTACGGATCTCGGCCACCCGCCATGCGCCGCGCATCACGCCTCCTCGGGCAGCCGCTCGGCGACCACCATCGCCGAGGCGATCCCGCCGTCGTGGGACAGCGAGAGGTGCCACCGGGTGATCCCGCGCTCCGCGGCGGCCTCGGCAACCGTGCCGGAGACGGTCAGCCATGGCCGGCCGTCCGGGTCGGTGACGATTTCGCAGTCGTGCCAGTGCAGGCCGGCCGGCGCGCCGAGCGACTTGGCGACCGCCTCCTTCGCGGCGAACCGGGCGGCCAGTGATTCGGGGGACCGCGGGTTGCCCGATGCGGTGAACCGCTCCGACTCGGTGAACAGCCGTTCGCCGAGTAACGGCGTACGGGTCAGCGCCCGGGTGAACCGGTCAACGAGTACGACGTCGATGCCCACGGCCACGATCACGCCACACACCCTATGCCGCCACGGGGTGCGCCGTGGCTCACTCCACGGTGACCGACTTGGCCAGGTTCCGCGGCTGGTCCACGTCGTGCCCGCGGGCCGCGGCGATCTCGCAGGCCAGCACCTGCAACGGCACCGTGGTGACCAGCGGGGCGAGCAGGGTCGGCGTGCGCGGCACGCTGATCAGATGGTCGGCGTACGGCCGGACCGCGTCGTCGCCCTCCTCGGCGATCACGATGGTCCGCGCGCCACGCGCCCGTACCTCCTGGATATTGGAGACCACCTTGTCGTGCAGCACGCCGCGGCCCAGCGGGGACGGCGCGATGCACACGACCGGCGTACCCGCGTCGATCAGCGCGATCGGCCCGTGTTTCAGCTCGCCCGCAGCGAACCCCTCGGCGTGCATGTACGCCAGCTCCTTCAGCTTCAGCGCACCCTCCAGGGCAACCGGGTACCCGACATGCCGGCCGATGAACAGCACCGAACGGGCGCCGGCAAGAGACCGGGCCAGCTCGCGTACCGGCTCCATAATGGACAGTACTCGGCGCACATTGTCCGGCATGGCCTTGAGCTGCTCGACGACGGCGGCCACCTCGTCGGCGTACTTGATGCCCCGTACCTGGGCCAGATGCAGCCCGACCAGGTAGCACGCGACGAGTTGGGTGAGGAACGCCTTGGTGGAGGCCACCGCGATTTCCGGGCCGGCGTGCGTGTAGAGCACCGCGTCGGACTCCCGCGGGATGGTGGATCCGTTGGTGTTGCAGATCGCGAGCACCCGTGCCTTCTGCTCCTTGGCGTGGCGCAGCGCCATCAGGGTGTCCATCGTCTCGCCGGACTGGGAAATCGCCACCACCAAGGTCGACCGGTCCAGCACCGGGTCGCGGTAGCGGAACTCGCTGGCCAACTCGACCTCGCAGGGGATCCGCGTCCAGTGCTCGATGGCGTACTTCGCGACCATCCCGGAGTGGTACGCCGTACCGCAGGCGACGATGAAGATCTTGTCGACATCCCGCAGATCCTGCTCGGTCAGCCGGACCTCATCGAGGATGATCTCGCCGGCCGCGGTCAGCCGGCCGCGCAGCGTATCCGCAACGGCCTGCGGTTGCTCGGCGATCTCCTTGAGCATGAAGTAGTCGTAGCCGCCCTTCTCGGCGGCCGAGGCGTCCCAGTCGATGTGGTAGTTCTTGCCGGTCGTGGGCGCGCCGGTGAAGTCGGTGATGTCGATCGAGTCCGCGGTTATCAGCACCACCTGGTCCTGGCCGAGCTCCACCGCGTCCCGGGTGTGCTCGATGAACGCGGAAACGTCGCTGGCCAGGTAGTTCTCGCCGGCGCCACGACCGACGACGAGCGGGGAGTTGCGCCGCGCCCCGACCACCGCACCCGGCGCCGCGGCGTCAACGGCGAGCAGGGTGAAAGCCCCTTCCAGGCGTACGCACACCCGCCGCATGGCCTCGGCGAGGTCGTTGCCCGCGGACAGCTCCCGGGCCAGCAGGTGCGCCACGCACTCGGTGTCCGTGTCGCTGCGGAACTCGACCCCGCTCGCCTCCAGCTCGGCGCGCAGCTTCGCGAAGTTCTCGATGATGCCGTTGTGGATGACCGCCACCCGGCCGTCCGCCGACAGGTGCGGGTGCGCGTTGCGGTCCGTGGGGCCGCCGTGGGTGGCCCAGCGGGTGTGCCCGATGCCGGTGGTCCCATCGGCGAGCCGGTCGGTCTCCCCTTCGGCGAGCGCCTTCTCCAGGTTGGCCAGCTTGCCGGCGCGCTTCGCGGTCAGCAGGACGCCGCCGTCGACCACCGCGACGCCCGCGGAGTCGTACCCGCGGTACTCCAGCCGGCGCAGCCCATCCAGCACGATGCCGAGCGCCGGCCGGGTTCCGGCGTACCCCACGATCCCACACATGTCCCGCACGATACCCGACTTTCGCTCAATCTGTCTGCGCAGAACCCGACCTTTCGCGCACACAGTCTGATCGATACCCTCACTCGCCGTGTAGCTCCAGCGTGCAGGATCTCGCCGCACCACCGGCCTTGACCAGCTCAGACAGGTCGACACCGATGGGTTCGAACCCGGTCGCCCGCAACTGGGCGATCAGTCCGGTCGCCGCCTCGGGCAGCACGACGTGCCGCCCGTCGGACACCGCATCCAGGCCGAGCGCCGCGGCGTCGTCCTCGGTTGCCGTGATCGCGTCGGGATAGAGCTCTTCGAGCGTGCGCCTGCTGCCGGTGGAGAACGCCGCCGGGTAGTACATGATCGTGTGCTCGTCCAGTACGCCGAGCGCGGTGTCCAGGTGGTAGTAGCGGGGATCGACCAAGGTGAGTCCGACCAGGGGTAGGCCGAAGTACTCGCGAGTCTCCGCATGCGCCTGGTCGTTGGCCGAGAACCCAGAGCCGGCCAGGATGCGCGACCCGGCGAACAGGTGATCGCGTTCCCCCTCGTTGATCCACTTCGCCTGCCGGACCCGCGGGTATCCCTTCGACCGGAACCAGTCCAGATAGGCGGCGGACTCCTCAGCGCGCTGCGCGTAGCGGAACCGCGCGACGAGTACCTGCCGGTTGACCACGATGGCACCCTCCGCGGCGAACACCATGTCCGACAGCCCCCGCCGCGGCTGGATCTGCTCGACGCGGTGACCGAGTTCGACGTAGAGGCTGTACAGCCGTTCCCATTGGGCAACGGCGATTTCCGCGACGGCCGGCTTCCGCGGATCCGTCGGCGGATTGATGGATTGCTCGATATCGAAGTACGTCGGCCTGACCATGACATAGTGCCGCCGGGTCAGGGAACGTCGCATGCCGTCCTCCAGATGGGGACCGGTGGCGCGTGCTAACCGTTGTCGGTCATCTTGATCTCAATCTTGCCGGCCAACTCGTTCGCGATCCGCATCGCGTCGTCGAACGAGGTACCGATCACGCCGAAGCCACCGAGGACGTCATTGCCGTACGGCGGTCGCTTGATCACGTCCCCGGATCTCGCCATGATCTTGACGTGCAGTATCTCCTTGGCGTCGGAGACCTCCGGCGGTACATTGACGGACTCGATCGTCCCGCTCGGACAGAGCAGGATCATCGCCGCGGTGTGCACGTCGGTGGGGTGGTAGTGGTGCACGTCGGGGCGCACGCCGCGGGCGACGTCCATGACCGCCTTGATCGGGTCGTAGCCCGCAGACATCCTGGCCATGTGGTCGAGGCCGCCGCCACCCGGCCGTACCGCGATTTCCAACAGGAACGGCTTGCCCTCGTGGAACCGCACCTCGGCGTGCAACGTGCTGCGGTGCAGGCCCTGCGCGTGTACGCCGGCCGTCACCAACGCGTGCACATCGGCGACCTGTTCCGGCGTGAGTGCGGTCGGCGCGTGATGCACGTCGTCGTCGAACGTGTCGCCCTCGACGGTGACCCTGTCCACTATGGACCCCAGGAACACCTCGTCGTCCCAGACCAGTGCCTCGATGAGATGCTCATGTCCGTCCAGAAAGGACTCCACGAGTAGGCCGTGCGGCCCGAGGTCCAGCCCGTCGGCCTCCATATTGTACCAGGACATCCCGTCGATACCCGCCTTCGCCTGCGCGAAACGTCCACGCATCTGGTCCGCGGTATCCACGCGGAACACGAAGTTGCTCGCCGCGCCGAGCGTCGGCTTGAGGATCACCGGATAGCCGTACTCGTCCGCCACGCCCAGAGCCTCATTGAGGTCTCGTACGAACCGGAACCTGGGGTGCGCCGCGCCGCCGCGTTCATGCGCCCGCCGCATGATCAGCTTGTTCCGGCTCGTCCGCGCCGCGTCCACACCGATACTCGGCAAGCCGAGCGCGCTGGCCACGGCCGCTACCGCCATCACCGCGGACTCGGAGAAAGTGAAGACCCCGGCGAAGTTCTCCTCGGCATGCCACGCCTTGGCATGTCTGATCAGGTCGTCAATGTGCTTGCCACCGGCGAGCCGGTAGTGGTCGGCTGGCCAGAAGTCGGCCTCCCCGATGCCGTTGAGTACAAAAAGATCCGCACCGAAGTCGGCGACCTGCTGGTACCGGGACAGGTAGTAGAACGAGTTCTGGCGGGCTTCCAGCCCGAGTAGTTTCATGACACCCCTCGCGTCAGTGGGCCGGCCTGCGTGTGCCGACGGTCCTCTCGGATGGCACGGGCACGATCGCGCCGTCCAACGCTTCGAGACCTGTCGGTGCCGGATCGGCACCGGTCAGACGCTCGATGAGGGACCGCGCGATGAGTGGAGCGAACTTGAAGGACGAGCCGCCGCACGCGGCGTACGACAGGACGGACCGGCCGAGTGCCACGAGCATCGCGCCACCGGCATCGGCGCGGGCGAGGTAGTAACAATCCCGCGCGTCGGTCACCCAGTCGGCTCGGAACCCCGCGATCACGCCGGAGAACGTGTCGATCAGATGGTCGCGCCAGTACGGCGTGGTCGTCGTGTCGCCGACCTCCGCAACGACCCGGCACGCGCTCGCGGCGCTGAGCTTAAGTGGCGTGCCCGCGACCGGCGGCACCAGCCACGCACCGCCGTCCGCGCCGAGCGCCAGCATCGGTGGCGTGACCGACCACCCTGCCGCGGCGGCCGCGGGGACCTCGCAGTAGAGCATGCTCTGCCGGTAGAGTGCGAGCTCGCCGGCGATCTCCGGGGCGAGCAGGGCACGTGACCACGGCCCGGCGGCCACCAGCACCGCGTCGGCAGCAACCTCATCGCCGCCGACGAACCGTACGGCGGGACCGTGCGGGTCGACGCCGGCAGCCTCGCGGTGCGGGTGCAGAGCCGCCCGTGGATGGCGGTCCAGCCAGCTTGCGCAGGCCGCCAGGATCCGGTCCGCGAGCAGGACGCCGGCAAGCGATTCGAGGATGGCGCCGCCGCCCGCGGGGAAGCGGATGTGCGGGTAGCGTGACGCGAGCTCGTCGGGACCCAGTACGTGCGCCGGCGCGGCCACGGCGGTCACCATGGCCCGCGCCCGGGGCAGCTCATTCGGTGGCAGTGCGGTCAGCGCGCCGACCTGCGAATAGAACTGGGCGGACAGCAGGTCCTGCAGATCGGTCCACCGACCGTGCGCCCGCACCGCCGCCGCGGTCGCGGCCGGGTCGCGCGGGTGCAACGCGCGGATGACGCGGTGCCGGTCGTACGACGCGGCGCGGGGGTTCGGGATCTCGGCCCGGTCGTACATGACCACCTCGTGTCCGGCGGAGACGGCCTCGACGGCGGTCATCAGCGCGATGACGCCGCCACCGACCATCACGATCCGCACGAAACTATTCAATCCCGCGCATGCAATTGACCGGAAGATTCGTCCCGCGCAAACAATCAATCTCCGCACGGCCGTTCAGGGTGCCGCTCAACAGATCCGCCGATACGACGGGACCGGTTCCGCCACGCGGGTTCCGCCGTCCGGACTATCATGGCCGCCATCCCGAATCGAGGACCGTATCTTCAGCGGAAGAGGCTCGGCATGACGATAGACGACGGCCGGCACGATTTCGACTTCCTGTACGGCACCTGGCGCGCCACCAATCGGATGCTGCCCAAACGGCTCGTCGGCTCGAACGAGTGGAGCGAGTTCCCCTCGACGCTACGGTGCCAGCCGCTGCTGGGCGGCCTCATGAACGTCGACGAGCTCACCCTCCCCGACCGGCCCGGCGGGGTGACCGTACGGGTGTTCAACCCGGACACGCGCGAGTGGTCCGTCTACTGGGTCGCCGCCGCGAGCGGGGTCGATGTCCCGGTCGTCGGCACGTTCCGCGACGGGGTCGGCGAGTTCTACAGCGACGACACCTGGGAGGGCAAGGAGATCCGGGTACGGTAC
>DASRRF010000076.1:0-2515 GCA_035695905.1 Micromonosporaceae bacterium
AGTCGATGAAGCCGGGCAGTTGCGGCCCCGGCGTACTCGGCGTCTACCCGGTCATCTACGACGAGGACCGGAAGGTCGTCGAAGCCGGCAGCGGCCGGGCCGGCAACATCTGTATCCGTAACCCCTGGCCGGGCATCTTCCAGACCATCTGGGGCCAGCCGGAGCGGTTCGTGCAGATCTACTACGAGAAGTACTGCCGGAATAAGGACAGCACCGACTGGCGCGACTGGCCGTACCTGGCCGGCGACGGCGCGGTGCAGGCTGCCGACGGCTACTTCCGCATCCTCGGCCGGATCGACGACGTGATCAACGTGGCCGGCCACCGGCTGGGCACCAAGGAGCTCGAGTCCGCCAGCCTGACCGTCGACGAGATAGCCGAGGCCGCCGCCGTGCCAGTGATAGACGAGCTGCGCGGCCGGGCGGTGGAGATGTACGTCTCGCTCAAGCCCGGGCTGGCCCCGAGCAAGGACATCGAGGACAAGGTCGTTCAAGCCATCGAGTACGAAATCGGGAAGATCGCGCGGCCGGTCAACGTATGGATCGTGCCGGACATGCCCAAGACTCGATCCGGGAAGATCATGCGACGGGTCATCGCCGGGATCTCCAACTTCACCGACGTCGGTGACACCACCACGCTGGCCAACCCCGAGATCGTCGACGACATCCGGCACCACGTGCAGCGCGAGAAGCTCGCCCGCGGCCAGACTCCGCGCGAGCTGACCCAGCAGGAGACCGAAGAGATCAAAGCCTTCGGACAGGCCGAGTAGCTGCTCAGACGGGGCCCCTCCGGGCATCGATCGAACGCATGTTCGATACAATATCCGGGATGGAGCAGCGACGGCACTGGTGGAATGCGCGCTGGGGGCGGATCGCCCGGCGGGATGTCTACCTGCGGGTGGACGGCGACCGGTGGTTCGTCGAGGCCCGGGAGGGCGGCTCCGAGGGCAGGTCGAGGTGGTGGGAGCTGGACAGTGAGGACGAGGCGCTGGAGGTGATCCGTACCCTGCTCGCCGGCTCGGATGACTGGCGCGACCTGTAGGTGAATTCTCCCGGCGCGGCGAAGAACGCGGTCAACCGCCGCCAGACATCATCGCCGGGTGCCATCGGCACGCGAGCGCTCTCGTCATAACACACGCACGATATGTACGGAGCACGGTACCGTCCAGCGCATGTACGAGACCGCCGCGGACCTGGCTGAGCTACAGGAGCTGCTCGACCGAAGTTACGAGTCGGCGGGAGCGCACCTGCGCGAAATCATCACACCGCAGCGCCGATTGCCGGCCGCCGAGGTAGCGGCGCGACTGCCGGGCATGTGCCTGCTGGCCCTGGCGACCGTGACCCGCGACTGCCGGCCGCTGGTCGGACCCGTGGACGGTATCTTCTACCGCGGTTCATTCCACTTTGGATCCTCACCGACATCGGTACGGTTGCGTCACATCGCCCGGCGGCCACAGGTCAGCGCCACCCACCTGCCGGGCGAGGAGCTAGCGGTGACCGTGCACGGGCGCGCGGTACCGGTGGACGTACGAATCCCGGCGCAGGCCGGCTTCCGCCAAGCCCTGCTGGATGTCTACCTGCCGCGCTACGGCTCGCGGTGGGAACAGTTCCTGGACTCCGGCCCGGTGTACGCCCGGATCGATCCGGACCGCATGTTCACCTTCGCGATGGAAAATGCCTAGCGCGTGGGTGACCGAGGCGGGATCAGGGCTGCGGTTGGGTAATGTTGACCATCCAGGAAATGCCGAACTGGTCACTGCAGGCTCCGAACTCGTCGCCCCACATCTGCTTCTCCAGCGGAATCGACACCGTGCCGCCGGCCGATAGCTGTGTCCAGTACCCGCGCAGCTCGTCGGCGTCCATCCCGCTCAGGCTTATCGCGATGTTGTCTCCTGGGTGGTGCTCCATCCCGGGTGGCGTGTCAGCGCCCATGAGGGTGATCCCAGTGTCGGTCTCCAGTATGCCGTGCATGATCTTGTCGGCACCCGCGGAGTCCGGCGACCCGAACTCACCGTACGTCGTCAGGGCCAATGTGCCGCCGAAGACCCGCTCGTAGAACTCCATAGCCTGACGCGCGTTGCCAGCGAAGCTGATGTACGGGTTGAGTCGTGAGGCCACGGTACGCTCCTTCGCTGCTACGACACTGGTCCTCTTGGCACATTACCGGACGGCGGTGTCGTGCCTGGCCATGTTGCCAAACCCGCTCCGGATCTAGTCGGCCGCGGCAGCGGGAGCCGCGTCGTCCTCCTCGACCGGCTCGTCGTCCGGACCCGGTCCGCGCTTGACGAAGAACACCGCGATCGCCGCCAGGGTCAGCACGGTCACCGGCAACAACAGGGTGAGCCGCATCGCCGGGATGTACGCCTCGTAGAACGTCCGCTCGCCCACCTGCAGGATCGCCGGCCGGATGGACGATGGGATATTCTCCGGCAGCCTCGCCCCGGTCTGGCCGATTCCGACCTGCAGGCCGCCCTTGGCCGCCGCGGCGTGCGAGAAGCCCTCGATGAACTTGTCCCGG
>DASRRF010000077.1:0-3758 GCA_035695905.1 Micromonosporaceae bacterium
GAGCTGGCCGACGTCGACATCACCAAGGAGCCGATGGAGGTCGGGCCGACCTGCCACTACGTGATGGGCGGGGTGGAGGTGGATGCGGATACCGCGGCCACCATCGGGGTACCCGGGCTGTTCGCCGCGGGCGAGGTGTCCGGCGGGATGCACGGCTCGAACCGGCTCGGCGGGAACTCACTGTCCGACCTGCTCGTCTTCGGCAAGCGGGCCGGCGAGCACGCGGCGTCCTATGTGGACACCGTGGCGGCGGCCCGGCCCCGGGTCGCCGCCGCGGACCTGGACGCCGCCGCGGAGGCCGCGCTGGCGCCGTTGACCCGCGGTGAGGGCGGCGAAAGTCCGTACACCTTGCATCATGACCTTCAGCAGGTGATGGGTGACCTGGTCGGCATCATCCGGCGCCGGGATGAGCTGGAGGCGGCACTGGCCCGGCTTGAGGAGCTGAAAGACCGGGCCGGCAAGGTCGGCGCGGCCGGCGGCCGGCGCTACAACCCCGGCTGGCACCTGGCCCTGGACCTGCGCAACATGCTGGTGGTCTCGGAGTGCACGGCGCGGGCGGCGCTGGCGCGCGAGGAGTCCCGCGGTGGGCACACCCGCGAGGACTTCCCGGCGATGGACCCGGCCTGGCGCAGGAGCAACCTGGTCTGCTCGCTGGACGGCCCGGACGCCGATGTACGCCTGGAGCGCAAGCCGCTGCCCGTGATGCGATCGGAGCTGCTGGCTCTGTTCGACCCGGCCGAGCTGGCCAAGTACATGACCGACGAGGAGCTGGGCTGACGATGGGCACGCGTAACTTCCGGGTCTGGCGCGGGGACAGCACCGGCGGGGCGCTGGAGGACTTCCGGGTCGAGGTGAACGAGGGCGAGGTGGTCCTCGACGTGATCCACCGCATGCAGGCCACCCAGGCGCCCGATCTGGCCTGCCGGTGGAACTGCAAGGCCGGCAAGTGCGGCTCGTGTTCGGTGGAAGTCAACGGCATGCCACGGCTGGCCTGCATGACCAGGATGTCCACGTTCGCCGAGTCGGACACGGTCACCGTCACTCCGCTGCGTACCTTCCCGATCATCCGCGACCTGGTCACCGACGTGTCGTTCAACTATGAGAAGGCACGGCAGATGCCGGCGTTCGCGCCGCCGGCCGGGGTGGCGCCGGGTGCGTACCGGATGCAGCAGATGGATGTGGAGCGCTCGCAGGAGTTCCGCAAGTGCATCGAGTGCTTCCTCTGCCAGAACACCTGTCACGTGGTACGCGACCACGAGGAGAACAAGCGTGCGTTCTCCGGTCCGCGGCTGTTCATCCGGGCCGCCGAGCTGGACATGCACCCGCTCGACGCGAACGGTGACCGTAAGGAGTTCGCACACGCCCAGCAGGGCCTCGGCTACTGCAACATCACCAAGTGCTGCACCGAGGTCTGTCCGGAGCACATCAAGATCACCGACAACGCGATCATCCCGATGAAAGAGCGGGTGGTCGATCGGCGATTCGACCCGCTGGTCGTGCTCGGCCGTAAGATCCTCCGTAGGGATCAGCTGCAGGAGGTCGCCGTGACCGCTTCGTCCACCCCGGTTGTCCATATCGCGGACAGCACCGAGCCGCACGTGCCGCACGGCGTGGTGTGGCACGCGGACCAGCCCGCGCCGGTCATCTCCGCAATGGGCGACGAGGGTCGGTTGAGCGCAACCGAGTTCACCCTCGACCGGTCCGGCGCGGCCTCCCCGTTCGGCGATGACCAGACGTTCCCGCTGCCCGTGGAGAGCCTGCGCTACCAGCCACCGAGTTCGCCGGAGGCCGACTGAGTACCAACCCGCTCGGCGACGAGCTGCGCAGGCTCCGCCGCCGGGCACTACTCGCCCAGGAGGAGCTTGCCGCCCGGGCGGGTTTGGGTGTGCGTACCATCCGGAACCTGGAGACCGGTCGAGGCAAGGCACGCGCGAGTTCGCTGGCGCTGATCGCGGACGCGCTCGGGCTCTCGCCGACCGAACGGTTGCGGTTGGCCGCGGCCCACGACGCCGCCTCCCACGACGCCACCTCCCACGACGGCCGGGGGTCGGCCCATGGCATGCCGGGCCAGCTGCCGCCGGACGTCCGGCACTTCACCGGCCGCCGGCCCGAGCTGGCGCGGCTCGACGACGCGTCATTGTCTGTGGTCGCGGTCGAGGGCGCGGCCGGGGTGGGCAAGAGCGCGCTGGCCATCCGCTGGGCACAGCGGGCCCGGCCGGAGTTTCCCGACGGCCAGCTGTTCGTCGATCTTCGCGGCTTCTCGGCACGCGCTCCGCTGGAGCCGATCGACGCGCTGGCCCGGTTTCTGCGCGCGTTCGGCGTACCGCCCGAACGGGTCCCGGCCGACGTCGACGAGGCGAGCACGCTCTACCGCAGCCAGCTCGCCGATCGGCGGGTACTCGTGGTACTGGACAACGCGGCCTCGGTCGAGCAGGTCCGCCCGTTGCTCCCCGGTGGGGCCGGCTGCCGAACCGTGGTCACCGGCCGGCGCGGGCTCGCCGGCCTGGTCGCTCTCGACGGCGCGGCCCTGCTCACCCTCGATGTGCTACCGGCCGCGGAGGCGATCGCGCTGCTGTCCGAGATCCTCGGCGACGACCGGGTGGCCGCCGAGCCCGAGGCGGTCGGCGAGCTCGTCCGCGCCTGCTCGTACCTGCCGTTGGCGCTGCGGATAACCGCGGCACAACTCGCCACCCAACCGGACCGGTCGATCGCCGCCCACCTGCGCGCACTCGGCCAGGACGCCCTGGCATCGCTGTCGCTGCCCGGCGACACCCGGTCCGCGGTGCGTACCGCGTTCGACCTGTCGTACCAGCGGCTCGACGCGGTGGCCCAGCGGTTGTTCCGGCTCGCGGGCGTGGTTGCGCTGCCCGACCTCACGGTGGACACCGCGGCCGCGGCCGCCGGCGTAATACCTGGCCAAGCCGCGCCGGCCGTGGCCACGCTCGTCGGCGCGCATCTGCTCGAACCGCGGCCCGGTGGGCGCTATGTCTTCCACGACCTCATGCGGGCGTACGCCCGGGAGCGCAGCTCCGCGGTGGACCGGCCGGGCGAACGCGCCGCGGCCCAGCGACGGGTCCTGGACCTGCATCTGCGGTACGCCGCGGCGGCGGCTCAGATCCTTTACCCGCAAGTGGTACGCCTACCGCCGCCAGGGTTCACCGGCGCGGCCGGTGCCGGCGCGGTCTTTGCCGGCGCGGTCTTTGCCGGCCCGGCCTTTGCCGGCCCGGTCTTTGCCGGCCGGGACGACGCGTTCGCCTGGCTCGACGCGGAACGCCCGGCTCTGGTGGCGCTCGTCGGAGCCGCCGCTCGCGACGGACCGCACGAACCGGCCTGGCTGCTCGCCGACACGCTGCGCGGCTACTTCGTGAACCGGCGCCACCTGGCCGACTGGGCCGCGGTCGCGAACGGTGCGTTGGCTGCCGCGCGTACCGCTGACAACCCGACCGCGCGGGCGGCGGCGCTGCTCAGCCTCGCGGATCTGGCGCGCTGCGAAGGCCGGCTGGATCAGGCGATCGAGGGGTACCGCGAGGCGCTGACCGAGGCCCGCCGCCAGCCGTGGAGCGAGGGTTGCGCGACGATCCTCGGCAACCTGGGCGTGACGTACCTGCACAGCGGCCAGCTCCAGCTGGCGCAGGAGCACTTCGCGGAGTCACTCGAACTCGACCGGCGGGACGGCCGGCGTGCCCACGAAGCAATCAAGCTCGGCAACCTCGGCGGCGTGGCCACCATGCGGGGCCGGCTCGACGAGGCCATCGGCT
>DASRRF010000078.1:0-12393 GCA_035695905.1 Micromonosporaceae bacterium
GGGTGTCTGGAACAGATCTATCAGAGAGGGCGAACGCGCTCGGCCTGCGGACCCTTCTGGCCCTGGCCGATCTCGAACTCCACCCGCTGGTTCTCCTCCAGGGAGCGGTAGCCATTGGTCTCGATGGCGGAGAAGTGGACGAACACGTCCGCACCGCCACCGTCAACCGTGATGAAGCCGAAACCCTTTTCGGCGTTGAACCACTTGACGGTTCCCTGAGCCATGTTCCTGCCTTTCTAGCGGGAAACAAAACATGAGCCGGTTCTGTAGCAGCGGCGTTGTTCGTCCCGAAGCACGAAAAGCAGACCACATGCGCAAAACTCGCGTCAAGCATACATGACGATAGAGAAGATGCTCCAGTGTTCCCGAGTGACCCGTGTGACGCCGTGACCTGCGGTACCGCTCAGTACGCTGTCGCACATGTGGCAGGCGGAGGTGCGTGTCGACCTCGACGCGATCCGGGCGAACGTGGCCGCGCTGTGCACCGGCACGTCCGCCGAGGTCATGGCCGTGGTCAAGGCCGACGGGTACGGCCACGGCATGATCCCAGCGGCCCGGGCGGCGCTGGACGGCGGGGCGGGCTGGCTGGGCGTCTGCACGCTGGACGAGGCCCTGGCGCTGCGCGCGAACGGGGTGACCGCGCCGGTGCTTGCCTGGCTGCTCAGCCCCGGTCTGCCACTGCACGACGGGGTACGCGCCGGCGTCGACCTGTCCGCGTCCAGCACCGGGCTGCTCGCCGAGCTGCTGGCCGCCGCACGGGTGGCCGGCCGGCCGGCTCGGGTACACCTGAAGGTGGATACCGGGCTCGGCCGCGGCGGGGCAACCCCGGCCGACTGGCCCGGGCTCGCCGAACAGGCCGCCAAGGCCGAGGCGGACGGCCTGATCGAGGTGGTCGGGGTGTGGAGCCACTTCGCCTGCGCGGACGAGATCGGGCACGAGTCGATCGACCGGCAGCGGAACGCGTACCTGGATGCGCTGCGGGTGGCCGAGCGCCTCGGCGTTACCCCGAAATATCGGCACATGGCGAACTCGGCCGCCACGCTCACCCGCCCCGACACCCATTTCGACCTGGTACGGGTCGGGATCGCGGCGTACGGCCTGTCCCCGATCCCGGGTGAGCGGTTCGGCCTGCGGCCGGCGATGACCGCCCGGGCCAGGGTGATCCTGGCCAAGCGGGTGCCGGCCGGGCAGGGCGTGTCGTACGGGCTGACCTACCGGACGGATCGGGACAGCACGCTCGCGGTGATCCCGTTGGGGTACGCGGACGGCGTCCCGCGTGCCGCCTCGAACGCCGGCCCGATCCGGCTCGGCGGCCGGGTACGGCGGATCGCCGGCCGGGTCTGCATGGACCAGGTGGTGCTCGACTGCGGCGACGATGACGTGCGGGCCGGCGACGTGGCCGTACTCTTCGGCCCCGGCGATGACGGTGAGCCGACCGCGGACGACTGGGCCGCGGCCGTCGGCACGATCAACTACGAGATTGTGACCCGGTTTGGTAGTACCCGGGTGCCGCGCACCTACGACGGCGAGCGGTGAGCGCCGGATACCCTTGCGACATGGCAGATTCGGCCGTGGCGAAGCGGTCGGGAGGGCATCGGTCGACCCGGCGGCGGGTCGGCCTGGTGGGCGCGATCGTCGGCGTTGCGGCGGCCGGCGTAGCGGCCGGGGTGGCCGCCGAGCGCGCCCTGGTGCGGCGTACCCGGACCGGTGGCGACGACCCGTACGCGAACGAGCGGTTCGGCCAGCAGCCGTTCGACGAGTCGCTGACCGTGACGACCGAGGACGGTACTCCGCTGTACGTCGAGATCGTCGACCCGGCGGACGGCGTTGACCTGGAGCTGGACGACCTGCATCTGAACTTGGCCCGGCCGATCGGCACACCGGATCCGACCCTGGTCTTCGTACACGGCTTCTGCCTGGATATGGGCACGTTCCACTTCCAGCGCGACGAGCTGACCCGGCGCGGCGACGCCCGGATGGTCTTCTACGACCAGCCCGGGCACGGCCGGTCCGGCAAGATCGACCAAGGCGAGTACACGCTGGAGGACCTCGGCAGGGCGCTGCGTCGGGTCATCGACGAGACGGTGCCCGATGGGCCGATCGTGCTCATTGGACACTCCATGGGTGGTATGACCATATTAGCGTTCGCGGAGCTCTACCCGGAGCTGTTCCGCGAGCGGGTGGCCGGCGCTGTGCTGGTCGCCACATCGGCGGGTCGCCTGGAGACGACCCGGGTCGGGCTGCCGACGATCGTGGCCCGGGCCGCGCAGCCGTTGATGCCGATCGTGAACGGAGCTACCCGGCTGACCGCAACCATGGTCGATCGGGCCCGGCTGGCCTCCTCCGACCTGGCCTGGCTGCTCACCCGCAAGTACGGCTTCGGCACCGCCCGCCCGAGCGCGTCGCTGGTGTCGTTCGTCGAACGGATGAACTCCCACACGTCCACCGATACCGTCGCGCGCTACCTGCGTACGCTCTACACGCACGCCCGTTACCCGGCGCTCGACGCGCTGCGCGAGATCCCGGTGCTCGTCATCTGCGGCGCGCAGGACCAGATCACCCCGCTGGCGCTGTCGCAGGAGATCTACCGGCGGCTCCCCGATGCGGAGCTCGTCGTTGTGCCGGACAGCGGTCATGTGGTCCTGCTCGAGCACAGCGCCGAGGTCAATGCCGCGCTGGTGGCATTCTTGGAGAAGATTCATTGAGTACGACGTGGCGCGCGCTCTCCACCGAAATTCGCGCGTGTACGGCGTGTGCCGAGCTGGCCCAGGCCCGCCAGCACGTCGTGGTCGGCGAGCGACCCGGACCCGGCCGGCCGGCGCTCGCGTTCGTCGGTGAAGCGCCCGGTGCCGCCGAGGACGCCGCGGGCCGGCCGTTCGTCGGCAAGGCCGGGCAGCTGCTGGATCAGTTGCTCAACGACGCCGCGCTGGACCGGGCGCAGGCCGCCGTGCTCAACGTGCTCAAGTGCCGGCCGCCGGGCAACCGTCCACCGAAGCCGGACGAGATCGCGCGCTGCCGGCCGTACCTGGAACGCCAGCTCGCCCTGCTGCAACCGCAGCTGGTGGTCGCGCTCGGATTGACCGCGGTCGCCTGGTTCCTCGGCCGGCGCACCACGCTGGCCGCCGCGCGCGGTCGGGTGCACCACGTGCCCGTGGCCGGAGTGGATCTCAAGGTGCTCGCGACCTACCACCCGTCCGCGGCGATCCGGTTCGGGCCGTCCGGCGCGCCGATGGCTGCGCTCCGCGACGACCTGGCCTTCGCGGCCAAGCTGATCGCCCAGCCGTGACTGTCTACAAGACATCCACTGTGGACGACACCCGGGCGCTCGGCCGGGCACTCGCCACCATGTTGCGCGCCGGAGACCTCGTGGTACTCGTCGGCCCGCTCGGCGCCGGCAAGACCGCGCTGGCCCAGGGAATCGGCGCCGGCCTCGGGGTGGCCGGGCCGGTGACCTCGCCGACGTTCGTGATCGCCAGAGTCCACAGTGGACCGCTGCCGATGGTGCACGTCGACGCGTACCGCCTCGGTGCCGTTGCCGATCCGCGCGCCGAGGTCGACGATCTCGACCTCGATGCGTCCATTGAGGACTCGGTGACCGTGGTCGAATGGGGTGAGGGCATCGTCGAGCAGCTCGCCGACGCGTACCTCGAGATCCGCATCGACCGTGTGGACGACGACTCGCGCAGTGTGGAGCTGGTGGGTCACGGCGGGGACTGGGCCACCCGGCTGCGCTCCCGGTAGCGGCGCAGGAGGTCGCCGGCCCGCGGGTCCCCGGCCTCCACCTCCGCCAACGGCACCACCCGGTACTCCCGCTCGGCGTGCCGTACGGACAAGCTCGCCGGCAGCGCATCGCACATCCTGGCCCGGAGCCTGACCTCACCCAGATTGACCAGCTGCCAGTCGTGCGGTCCGTCGATGCGTGGATCGACGGCCTGGAAGCCGAACTCACCCCAGTTGCGGTCCCAACGCCGCGCCCACCACTGGCCCAGCCACGCGGTGAAGCGATCCGCGTCCGCCCACAGCATCGCCATATCCATCGCGTCCACCGGCACCGGCGCACCCTGCAGCGCCGCCGCGGCCGGGCCTTCCACGACGTACCGCAGCCCCGCCTCGGCCAGGCTGGCGCAGATCGCCGGAATCCCGGCCTCGTCGAGCCGCTCGTCGAGCGGTGTCTTCGCCAGGCGGGTGATCGCGGCGTCCACGTCCGCGTCGAGCGGTTCCACGGTGAGCGGCAGTTGCAGGCCGAGCGCCGCGAACAACCGCTGCACCACCGGCAGGCTCGGCACCCTGGTTCCCCGCTCGATGTGCGCGAGCGTGGACTGCGCCATGCCGGCCGCCTGCGCCAGGTCGTGCTGGGTGAGCTCGGCGATCTGGCGGTGCCGGCGCAGCGCCGACCGCACCTCGGTAACGAGTTGACGAGCCACCCGCTGATGCTGGCGGATTCTCGTGGCCTTGGCCACCCCGCTGCCGCGCCCGGCCGCTGCCGCCGCCGCCGCCGCGCCCCCCGCCGCTGCGCCCCCGACCCCGCCCCCCGCCGCCGCGTATTGGTTTTGGCGAGTATGTCTCAGCGCAATATTTATGTCGCTGAGACATGTTGGCTCGCGGTGGTGGTCCGACCCGCCGGCCGATGGCGTGGCGTTAGGGTTGCATACCGTGCTGGTCCTCGTCGTCGACTCGGCCACCCCGGCGGTCACCGCCGCGCTGGTCGAGATCGAGCAACACACCGTCGCCGCGGTCGCGCAGCGCGTGTCGGTGGATGCCCAGCGACACGGCGAGCTGCTCGCTCCCGAGGTCGCCGCGGTGTTGGCCGAGGGCGGCGCGCGCCCCCGCAACCTCGCGGCGGTCGTCGCCGGGCTCGGCCCGGGGCCTTTCACCGGGCTGCGGGTCGGCCTGGTCACCGCGGCGGCGTTCGGCGACGCGTTGGGCATCCCGACCTACGGCGTGTGCTCGCTCGACGGACTGGGTGCGGCCACCATCGGGCGCACGCTGGTCGCCACCGATGCGCGCCGTCGTGAGATCTATTGGGGGGTGTACGACGAGAGCGCGCGTGTGACGGGTCCGGCGGTGGACCGCCCGGCCGACGTGGCCCGCCAGCTCGCCGCACTCGGGGTGAGCCGTGCGGTCGGCGACGGCGCATTGCGCTACGCCGACGGGCTCGGCGTACCGGTCGACGCCGAGCCGCGGTACCCGTCCGCGGTGGCGCTGGCCGGGCTGGCCGCGGACCGGGTCCGGGACGGCGCACCGGGCGAGCGGCTCACCCCGGTTTATCTGCGCCGGCCGGACGCGGTCGAGCCCGGGGCACGCAAGCCGGTCCTGCCGTGAAGGTAGTTGCGCTCCGCTGGTGGCACATCGAGGAGATCCTGCCGATCGAGGACGACCTGTTCGGCGCCGAGCGGTGGACCGCCGCGATGTTCTGGAACGAGTTGGCCAACGGGCACCACTACGTCGTCGCGCTCGACGGCGACCTGGTCGGGTACGCCGGCCTGGCGGTCAACGGCGATGAGGCATGGGTCCAGAACATGGCGGTACGCCGGGACGCCCAGCGCCGTGGCATCGGCCGCGCGCTGCTGGACGCGTTGCTCGCCGAGGCGGACCGCCGAGGGATCCGCCGGGTGCTGCTGGAGGTCGCCGTGGACAACGGCCCGGCCCAGCGCCTCTACGAGCACTACGGGTTCTCCACGGTCGGCGTACGACGCGGCTACTACCAGCCCAGCAACACGGATGCCTTGGTGATGCGACGTGACGGATAGCCCTCTGGTGCTCGGGATCGAGACCTCCTGCGACGAGACCGGGGTCGGCATCGTCCGCGGGCACACGCTGCTCGCCGACGCGGTAGCGTCCAGTGTGGACGAACACGCGCGGTTCGGCGGCGTGGTACCCGAGGTGGCGAGCCGGGCACACCTGGAGGCCATGGTGCCGACGGTGCGCCGGGCGCTGGCCGGTGCCGGCGTCACGCTCGCGGACCTCGACGCGATCGCGGTGACCGCGGGTCCGGGACTGGCCGGTGCGTTGCTGGTCGGCGTTGCCGCGGCGAAGGGGTACGCGCTGGCGGTGGAGACGCCTATCTACGGCGTCAACCACCTCGCCGCCCATGTCGCAGTGGACACATTGGACAGCGAGTCCGGCGGGCACGGACCGCTGACCGGGCCGGCGATAGCGTTGCTGGTCTCCGGTGGACACTCCAGCCTGCTGCGCGTCGAGGACGTGGCCGGCGGCGTCACCCCGCTCGGCGCGACCATCGACGACGCCGCGGGCGAAGCCTTCGACAAGGTCGCCCGGGTGTTAGGCATGCCGTTCCCCGGTGGCCCGCCGATCGACCGAGCGGCCCGGGACGGCGACCCGGCGGCGATCGCGTTCCCGCGCGGCCTGACCGCACCCAAGGACATGAACGAACACCGGTTCGACTTCTCCTTCTCCGGCCTCAAGACAGCGGTGGCGCGCTGGGTGGAGACGCGCCAGCGGGACGGTGAGCCGGTACCGGTCGCGGACGTCGCGGCGAGCTTCCAGCGGGCGGTGTGCGACGTGCTGACCCGCAAGGCGGTGGACGCGTGCCGGGAGCACGGCATCAACACGCTGATCATCGGTGGTGGGGTTGCGGCGAACTCGGGGTTGCGAGCGCTCGCCGAGGACCGGTGCGCCGCGTACGGCATCCGGCTGCGGGTACCACGGCCGGGCCTGTGTACCGACAACGGGGCGATGGTCGCCGCGCTCGGGGCGCGGTTGGTCGCCGCCGGGGCCGAACCCAGCCGGTTGGACCTGCCCGCGGACTCCGCCCTGCCGGTGACGGCCGTACGGGTATAGCCTGCCGCAGTGATCGTGCGGATGTGGGAGGTGCGCGCCCACCCGAAGGGACTCACCGAGCTGATGACCTGGGTGTGCGAGGTTGCGCTGCCGGCCGTCGAGATGAACCCGCTGCACGTGTCCAGCGAGGTCTTCTCGTCCACCGACAACCGGCTGGTGGTCATCTCGAAGTGGCGCAGCAATCCGGAGGAGTTCCTCGATCCGCCCGGCCACCTGGTCGCCCGTAGCCCGCACGTGTGGGACTTCTCGCCGGTCGATCGCTGACCCGGAAAACCGGTGGCGGGACAGCGGTTTGAGCTCGTACGGTCGGGTACGCCATGCGTCCCTTACCTGTCGCCGATCCCGGCAATCCCGACGTCCGTTCCGCGACCCGGTACCTGCTCTGGGTGGCGCGGATGCAGCTGCGCTCGCTGCTGTGGGCGATGGTGCTCGGGATCGTGTGGATGGTCAGCCAGGCGCTGATGCCGGCGGCCATCGGGCGGGCGATCGACGCCGGCATCACCGCACGCGATCTGCCCGCGCTGGCCCGGTGGGCCGGTGTCCTCTTTGGACTTGGTCTGGTCCAGGCGCTGGCCGGGATCCTGCGGCACCGGATGGCGGTGTTCAACTGGCTGGGCGCGGCATACCGTACGGTCCAGTTGACCGTCCGGCAGGCCAACCGCGTCGGCGCGGCGCTGCCTAAGCGGCTGGCCACCGGCGAGGTGGTCAGCATCGGCACCGCGGACATCAGCCACATCGGTGGCGCGATGGACATCACCGCGCGCGGGGCGGGTGCGGTCGTGGCGATCGCCACGGTCGCGGTGATCCTGCTGCGGGCGTCGGTCCCGCTCGGGCTCGTCGTGGTGCTCGGCGTGCCCGTGCTGGTCGCGGTCGTCGGCCTGCTGATCCGCCCGTTGCACAGGCGCCAACAGGCCTACCGCGACCGGCAGGGCACGCTGTCCAGCCGGGCCAGCGACATCGTCGCCGGCCTGCGGGTGTTGCGCGGCGTGGGTGGCGAGGAGGTCTTTGCCGCGCGCTTCCGCGCCGAGTCGCAAGAGCTGCGGGCCGCCGGGGTACGGGTGGCCAAAGTCGAATCCGTGCTGGAAGCCGCGCAGATCCTGGTGCCCGGCGCCTTCGTGGTGCTAGTCACGTGGCTCGGCGCGCGCTTCGCCGTACGCGGTGCTATCACACCGGGCCAGCTCGTCGCGTTCTATGGGTACGCCGCGTTTCTCGTCTTCCCGCTGCGTACGCTCACCGAGGCGCTGAACAAGTTCACCCGAGGCCACGTGGCTGCCCGCCGGGTGGTCCGGATGCTGTCCGTACCGCCGGAAGTCGTGGATCCCGGCGAACCGGCCCGAGGACCCACAGTGGACGGTGAACTGGTCGACGCGGTCTCCGGCGTGGTGATCCAGCCCGGCCGGTTCACCGCGATCGCCGCCGCGGCGCCCGAGGACGCATCGGCCATCGCCGACCGGCTGGGGCGCTACGTGGACAGTGACGCGACGCTCTCGTCCGTACCATTGCGGGCTTTTGACCGGGCGACGGTGCGTGACCTGATCCTGGTGGCCGACAACGACGCACGGCTGTTCTCCGGCCGGCTCCGCACGGAGTTGGATCCGCGTGGCACGGCGACCGATGCGCGGATCGCGGACGCGCTGTACGCGGCGAGCGCAACGGATGTCGTGGATTCGTTGCCCGACGGGCTGGACGAGTTCGTGGCGGAGCGGGGGCGGGAGTTCTCCGGCGGCCAGCAGCAGCGGCTCCGGCTGGCCCGGGCGTTGCTTGCCGACGCGCCGATCCTGGTTCTGGTCGAGCCGACGAGCGCGGTCGACGCACACACCGAGGCTCAGATCGCGGCCCGGCTCGGGGCCGCCCGGGAGGGCAGGACCACGGTCGTGTGCAGCACCAGCCCGCTCGTGCTCGACCGCGCTGACCACGTCGTCTACGTGGAGGACGGGAAGGTCGTCGCCGAGGGTACGCACACCGAGCTGCTGGCCGGCGAACCGCGCTACGCGGCGACGGTGACCCGCGGGGAGGACGACTGATGGCGCGGCAGATGTTGCCGGTTGCGGACGCGGCGCAGGTACGGCGGTACGCCCGCGGGCTGCTGCGCCGGCATCCGCGCGCGCTGGCCGGTGCGCTCGGGTTGCACGGGCTCGCCGCGATCGCCGGTCTCGCGGCGCCACGGCTGCTGGGCAACCTGGTCGAGTCGATCGCGCGGGGCACGACGACGGTTACCGTGGACCGGATCGCGCTGGCCATCGGCGCGTTCGTGGTGATCCAGTCGGCGCTCACCCGGTGGGCGAAGTTCGCCTCGGCCCGGCTCGGCGAGCGGGTGCTCGCGGAGCTGCGCGAGGAGTTCGTCGACCGGGTGCTCGGCCTACCACTGTCTACAGTGGAGCGGGCGGGCACCGGGGATCTGCTGACCCGGAGCTCGCGCGACGTCGGCGCGCTGGCGCACTCGGTACGCTTCGCGGTGCCCGAGATCCTCATCGCGGCGGTCACCGCGGCGTTCACCATCGTCGCGATCGTCCTGGTTGGACCGTTGCTCGGATTGCCGTGCCTGGTGGCCATACCGATCCTGTGGGCGGGGACCCGGTGGTACCTGCGCCGGGCACCCGCGGGCTACCTGCGGGAGAACGCGTCATACAGCGACATCACCGACGGGCTCGCGGAGACCGTCGAGGGCGCGCGTACCACCGAGGCGCTCGATCTGGGACGGCGCCGGCGGGTGCGTACCGATGAGGACATCAAGCGGTCGTACGCCGCGGAGCGGTTCACGCTGTTCCTGCGGACGGTGTTCTTCCCGGTAGCCGAGATCGGCTACGTGCTGCCGGTGGTGTCCGCGTTGCTGCTCGGCGGTTGGTTCTATGTGGAGGGTTGGGTCACCCTGGGCCAGGTGACCGCGGCGGCGCTCTACGTCCAGCAGCTGATCGACCCGGTCGACCGGATCCTGTCCTGGTTGGACGAGTTGCAGGTCGGTGGCGCGTCGCTGGCCCGGTTGCTCGGGGTGTCGAACGTACCCGAGGATCGGGGTGACCGGGACGCTGTGCCGCCGCGTGACGAGCGGCTGGTCGCCGACGACGTCCATTTCTCCTATGTGGACGGTCGCGAGGTACTGCACGGGATCTCGCTGTCCGTGACGCCGGGCGAGCGGCTGGCGATGGTCGGTCCGTCCGGCGCGGGCAAGTCCACGCTCGGCCGGTTGCTCGCCGGCATCCACCCACCCGGCCGGGGCTCGGTGACGGTGGGTGGCGCGCCGCTGGTCGGGTTGCCGCTGGACGAGCTGCGTACCCATGTCGCCCTGATCACCCAGGAGCACCACGTTTTCCTCGGCACGCTCCGGGAGAACATCCTGCTGGGCCGCCCGTCCGCGTCCGAGGACGAGGTACGCGAGGCGCTGGCCGCGGTCGACGCGCTGGACTGGGTTGACGAGCTTCCCGATGGGTTGGACACGATGGTCGGCTCCGGCAACCATGCGGTCTCGATGGCCCAGGCACAACAGCTCGCGCTTGCCCGGCTGGTGCTCGCCGACCCGCACACCCTGGTGCTGGACGAGGCGACCTCGCTGATCGATCCGCGTGCTGCCCGGCATCTGGAGCGCTCGCTGGCCGCCGTGCTGCACGGCCGGACCGTGATCGCGATCGCGCACCGGCTGTTCTCCGCGCACGACGCCGACCGGGTCGCCGTGGTCGAGGACGGCCGGATCACCGAGCTCGGGTCACACGACGACCTGGTCGCCGCCGATGGTGCGTACGCCTCGCTCTGGCGGTCGTGGCACGGCGACCGCAGGCAAGCGCCCGCAGAACGTGGCGCCGTCAGCCGGTAGCGCAGGAAACGCCGTTGAGGGCAAAGCTCCCCGGCGCCGCGTCACCGGTACCCCAGGTCGCCTGGAACCCGAAACCGGTGCTGGCTCCCGGTGCGATCGTCGCGTTGTAGCCGAGATCTCGCGCGGTCACCGCGGCCGCTGCCTGGCTGACCGTTGCGTTCCACGCGTTGGTGATGTGCTGGTCGTTGGGGAACGTGAAGGCGAGCGCCCATCCGTTCACCGTGCCGCTGCCGGTGTTCGCGATCGTCACGTTGACCACCACGCCGCCGGCCCATTCGCTCTGCTTGGCGTACGTCACCCGGCAGGAGCCACCGCCGGAGCCGGCCGTGGTCACCGAAACGGTGTTCGACGGCGGCGACGTGTTGCCCGCGGCGTCCCGCGCGGTCACGTAGAACTGGTACGGCGTGGACGCGGCCAGCCCGGAGACCCCGAAGGACGTGCCGGTCGCCGAGCCGATCTGGGTGAACGACCCGGTGCTGCCCTGCCGTCGGAACACGTCGTACCCGGCGACGCCCACGTTGTCGGTGGCCGCGGTCCAGGCCAGGGTGAGGCCGCTGGCGGTGACGCCGGAGGCCGCGAGGTTCTGCGGTGCGGTCGGTGGGCTGGTGTCGCCGCCGCCGGAGGTGGCGTACGAGAACGTGTTGACCGCGAGCCCGGTGCCACCGACCCACGGTTCGAACCCGGCCTGCACGCTGGTCAGGTACCAGGAATTCTGGGCGTACCCGCGACTGACCGCGTCGGAGTAGAACGTGCTCACCGCGAAGTCCATCGTGTTCGTCGGCGCGGTACGCACGTACGAGATGATGTTCCAGCCGGGGTTGCCGAACCAGACATCCCAGCTCGCGCCGGCCAGGCTCGCGCTGCCGACCCGGGAGCCGAACGGTTGGATGGCGCCTTGCCGGTTGAGCCAGACCATGATCTCCGCGCCGGTGTTCTGGCCGTCGGTGCGCGGCGTCGGGTCGAACCAGATGTCGTACGCCGCGTCCCAGGTACCCGAACTCGGATAGGTCATGCTGACGCTGGTCCGTACGGCGCCGAACTGGCCGCTGCTCACCTGCATCGGCAGACCGCTGCCGGCGCTGCAGGTGGCGTAGTGGCATCCGGCATAGATCGACGGGTACGACGCCGGCCCGCCGTTCGTCGGCTTGTTGTGGTTGGCCGTGGTGATCGTGAAGCCGGTGCTCGTCACGTTGATGCACTGCGCCGTGTCGGCGTTCCAGATGTTGTTCTGGACGACGTACCGCCCGCTCTGGATCGTGGTCGACCCGAACTTCTGGCAGATCACCGTGTCCGCGGACGCCGGACCGGCGCCGGTTACCGCGGCGACCGCGGTACCGCACCCGATCAGGATCGCTAGCAGGGTGGCTCGGATTCGGTTCATGGCGCTCCTCCGCAGCGACTGTGGCCCGGACAGTCTCGTGGGGTTGGGAGCGCTTCCATAGACGAGCGTAACATGCTTGACCGCCGCGGGCGCAACGGCCGTACCCTGTGCCACGTGAGCGTCGAGATGCGCGCGTCTGACGACGATCGGCAGCGGATCATCGCCGCACTGCAGCGGCATACCGCGGCCGGTCGGCTCAGCCTGGAGGAGTTCTCCGACCGGGTCGGTGACGTGTACGCCGCCCGTACCCTCGGCGAGCTGGCCGGTGTGCTGCACGACCTGCCGGCCGAGCGCGCGGCGCCCGCGGAGTCCACCGGAGACGGCGGCCGGCACCTGGCGCTCGCGTTCGCGGTGGCCATCCTGGCCCTCGTCGTCCTGGGCGTGCTGCTCGCCTTCCGCTGAC
>DASRRF010000079.1:0-6491 GCA_035695905.1 Micromonosporaceae bacterium
CCACGGTCAACGGGGCGACGGCGGAGAGAATGAAGAACATCACCGCGGGTACGCCGAGACGGTCCTTGGCGAGAGCGGCGGACACGCCGCCAGCGGGGATCGGCGAAGACATCAGGGAAGCTCCGTTCCGGGGGGTGGGAAGGGGATTGTGCTACGTGCGGTGAGCCAGTACAGCGTCGCCGACGGCTGCCTCGGTATCGGCGAACAGGTCCGCGAAGGCCGGCATCTGGCCGGCAACCCCGCGCAGCACGTGGTCGAGGTAACGGCGGCCGACGCCGGTGGTGTCCTGCCACAGCACGTCCGCGATCAGGCCGGTCGCGACCAGCAGGCCGCAGAGCACCGCGTCCGGCCAGTCCAGGGTGGTGTCCTGCCGGACCAGGCGGGCAGCCAGCACCACCTTGACCTTCGTACCGGCGTCGCTGTCCGCGGGCACGTATCGGGTGGTACGCCGGATCCGGCCTACCTCAACGGCGTCCAGCGTGCCGACCCGGACCATCCGGGTGGCGACCGCCTCGGTGATGGTCGGCGCCAGCCCGCTGAGCCAGGTCCGGATGTGGTGCCGGTTGGGCTCGTGCCAGATCTGGTCCCAGATCGTGTGACCCAGCGGGTCGGGCGGCGGAGCCGGCTGGCGCGACCGGCCGACGCCCTGTGGGTCCACAGTGGACCAGTCCGGCGCCGGCGCGGCCGGCAGCACGTTGCCGTCGCGCACCATGATGTGGCCGGTCAGCAGCAACTCCGCGAGCACGCCCGCGGCCAGCCCGATGGCCGTCGCGCGGGCATGCAATCGCGTCTTCCCCCGTTCGTCGTGTGCCAACAGATAGAAGTCGTCGACGAGCGGCATGCAGTCACCTCGGGCCACATCATGCCGTGTCGATCTTCTACGCGCAGCCCCCAAACGGTGACCGTCTGTCTTGGGCGTACCCGTGTATGTCAGTCATGACAGTGCGTGGCCGTTGTGTTGGGCAGGTCCAGAACGGGGTTGCGGTCGAAGAAACCGACCGGTTTCAGGACGAACCCGCACCGGGTGACCGGGGTGATCGGCCAATCCTCCAGGCGCGGGAAGTGGGTTGTCCCGAATGTGTGCCACAGCACGATATCGGCGCCATCGATGTCGTGGTCGCCGGCGATGTACCGCGGCAGCCCGGCCCCGCCCGGATGCTGGTTGGGCAGGTCGCCCGCGGCGTACCGGTGGGCCGGGTGGTACCGGGTGACCCAGAGGTGCGCGGTGGCGAACACGGCCCGCCGCGCCACCGGGGACTGCGGATCGGCGGCGAGCACCGGGGCGTCCTGGGGGTGCAGCGCGTACCCGACCGGCTGGCCCATCCGGTTGGTCTTCGCCGGGTTCAGCACGTGCCACGCGCGCGACGCCGACGGGTCGGCCAGCCGGGCGGCGGCGTCGGACTCCCGGGCCAGCCGGGTCGCCTTGCGGGCGAACGCGTTGCCGTACGGGTTGTCCGGACCCATCGGCACCCGCTGCACCTCGACCTCATCGACCGCGTTGGCCAGCCCGTCGACGGTCATGTCCAGCCGGGCGCAGAACAGATGCTGGTGGTACGGCGCGCCGAGACCCGGCGCGACCTGGGTGGCCCACCGGCTACCGTCCACATAGGACGATGTAAACATCACACCGGTCGTCTTGACCTCCAGCTCGATCGCGCCGTCGAGATAGAGGTACCAGTAGAACCCGTAGTCGTAGTTGCCGATCGCGACGAACGTGGAGATGACCAGGCGGCGCTGCCGGCGGGTCTCGGCCGACCCGGTGAACAGGTCGGTGTGCTTCCAGGCCACGCCGAAGTCCTCTTCGTGCAGGCAGATCGCGTTGGCCACGGTACGCGGCTCGCCATCCTCAGTGGGCAGTACGGCGTCGAAGTAGTGGATCACGCCGAGGCAGTCGCAGCCCAGCGCGAGCGAGTTGACCTGCTGGCCGAGCAGGTACTCCCCCGCGTCGAAGTAGCTCTGCCAGAACCTGACCGGGCTCGGGTCGGCGTACGGCACGAGCATCTCGGCGACCGACGCGCGGTAGACGACCGGCCGGCCCTGAAGCGAAATCTGGTGCAGGGTAAGACCTTCTCGCGCGTCGAAGCCGACCCGCAGGCGCCAGCCCTGCCAGCTGACCTCGTCGCCGTCGACGGTGAAGCTGGGTCCCTCCGGCTGGTGGATCTCGATCGGGCGCAGCGTGGTACGGACCGGCCCTACGTACGCCGGGTCGTCGGCGTTGGCCTCCTCCGCCGGTACCGGCAGCACCGCGTCGTCGATCAGCTCGACCACCCGGCGTTCGATCAGGTCGACGTAGGCCACCACGCCGTCGATCGGGTGCGCCCACGGATGGTCCTTCGGGTGGTGCTGCAGGAACGACAGCACCCGCAGCAGTCGCCGGCCCTGTTCACCCGGCAGGCCGAACGACCCGGCCGAGAGCGGGCACGGCCGTACCAGGTCGAGGTTGTCCAGCCCGCGCCGGGCCATCGCGGCCCGCCAGCCGGCATCCGCCTTGACGATCTCGTCGACCCGGATAACGTCCTCCAGCATGATCGGCGGTTGGCCGTCCCGTACCGGGTCGATGACCAGCCGCGAGTCGACCTCGCGACGGCTCAGCGACGCCACCACGTCGGTACCCTCACCGGTCGCGGTGTCCAGCAGGACCGCGCGTACCCGGCGGTCCACCGGATCACCCGGACGGAACCTGAGCACCGCGTCCTTGGCCGGCTCTTCCAGCCCGAGGTAGGTGAACCGGGTATGGTCGCCGACCAGCCCGCAGTCGGCCAGCACGGACCGCGCCGCGCTGATCTCGGCGGCGCTCAGTCGCTGCAACGGGTGCGCGGGTGCGGGTTCGGCCAACCCGTCGGCGGGGTGGGTAGCCGCCGGAACAGTCATCTCGACCCTCCAGTCTCGGTGAACCGGCCCATCGTCTGCCTCAAGCTCGGCCGCTGTCCACCGGTCCGTGCCGGCCTCACCGCGCGATCAGCCCGAGGTCGAACCCTGTCACGGTTGGTCAGCCGGGCAGCTTCGCGGCGAGTACGTCGATGGGCTTGATGTCCGGCGGCTCGCTGAGCAGCTCGTCGGCCCGCTGCATCAACGCGGCCGCGATCGGACCATCGAGGTGCGCCTGCCGCCCGCCGTGGTGCGGAAACACGTCGAAGATCCCGTATGTACGGTCGTCCAGCTTGATCGCGAACCACGCGGTGGTGTCCGGCTCGGCGTCAGCGAGGGGCAGCGCCCCGCTGAGGAACGCGCCGAGCTCATCCTCCTTGCCGGGCTTGGCGGTGAGTGTCGCCAGCAGTCCCACGGTCACCATCTCGGTGCCTCCTCTCGACCGGCGGCGCCGCGTCGACGCCGTCGAGTCACGACACTATGCCGCGCGGCCCGGCTTGCACGAGCCGGCGGTCCGGGGTGAGGTGTAGGTACCAGGGGTCAGGAGCCAGCCAACCTAGCCAAGGAGGTCCTCCATGCCGCGCAGACTCGTCGTCGTGCTGCCCCTGGTCGCCGCGCTCGCGCTGACCAGCGCCGCGCGTACCCAGGCCGCCGGCGGCTGGCCGTCTCACGTGGGTGTCACCAACACCGTCGCCAGTACGCCGTTCTCGGCCGGGGGGTACGCGGGGTACGACCCGGGTGCCACGGCGCCGAACCCGGGCTCCTGCCGGCTCGGCTCGTACAACGCGAACCTGTCCGAGTCGGCGCTGGCCGTACGCCCGGGCACGGATGACCTCGTCGGCACGTCGAAGGTGTTCTTCGAGAAGTACTCGACGTACTACAACTTCCAGCTCGGCGCGCACACGATCGTGAACGGGCAGCCGGCCGGCTCGGCGATCGTCGGTGGCTACGAGTGCGTGTCGACCGGCACCCAGGAGATGCCTCCATCGTGGACGAACAACACCGACCCGAACGTGGCCTTCGACTCGAAGGGCCGGGCGTACCAGGTGACGTTGCCGTTCAACGCGTTCTGGGCGAACCTGCACCCGAACTCGCACATCGAGGTGTCGTACTCCGACGATCTCGGCCGGACGTGGGTCAAGGGCAACGGCGGCGAGCCGCTGGAGCACGCGCCGAACTGGACCAGCAAGTCGTTCGGGTTCGTCGAGGACAAGCAGTGGGTGGCGGCCAACCACTTCCCGGGCAGCAAGTTCCAGGACCACGTGTACGCGGCCTGGTCGGTGTTCAACGGGTCCACCACGAAAATCAACGTCGCCGTCTCCGAGGACCGCGGGCAGACCTTCCGTACCCGCGCGACGGTGACCCGGCCGAACGAGACGAGCACCGCGAACGACTTCGTCTACCCGGCGGTCGACCCGTCCGGCGACGTGTACCTGGCGATCGCGTCGAACTCGCCGAGCCGGCAGAGCGCGAAGACCATGTACGTGGCCCGGTCGACCGATGACGGCAACACCTGGGGTCCGTGGAACCCGGTGGCCGGCGCGCAGTTGCTGACCGACTGCTGCCTGCCCAACACCCGGTTCCGGGACGGCATCCTGGAACACTTCGCGGCCAGCCAGGACCACCCGGGCCACCTCTACGTGGTCTGGGAGGAGTGGGACGGTACCCAGTTCGACGTGTTCTTCGTACAGTCCACCGATGCCGGGGCCAGCTGGTCGGCACCGGTGAAGGTGAACGACAATGTGGACGGTCCAATCTCGACGGACCAGTTCCAGCCGAGCGTGGCCACCGGCCCCGGCGGCGCCGTCGCGGTCGCGTTCTACGACCGGCGGGCGGCGTGCCCGGCCGACCCGAGCATCCTGCCGGCGCACGTCGGGCGTACCAACTTCTGTATCGACACGACCCTGCAGGTCTTCACCGACCGCGGCGCCGGTGCGGTACGGGTCGGCGGGAACGTCCGCTTCTCCACCAACACCTGGGATCCCGAGCAGCCCGGGCAGACCATCGACGGGCTGGACCAGATCGCCTGTGCCGCGCACCAGAACCCGTGCATGGAGCGCAGCTTCATCGGCGACTACTTCGGGCTCGCCGTCTCCGGTACCGCCGTCTACGGACTGTTTGTCTCCACCCACTACCCGTCGCGGGTTCTCGGCGACTCGGGCACGCCGGTCTACTACCAGCAACAGGTACTCGCCACCGCACCGCGCAGCGCCCTTGGCCTGTAGCACCCCCTAGTGAATACCCTAGTCTCTGGCCGGGTACGCCGTGCCAGGCTCGACGCGTGCCCGATGGCGAGTCGTCCGGATCCGAACTAACCCGGCGGCGACTTCTGCGCAACGCAGGAGTCGCCGGCGCGGGCGCCGCCGCGGCCGGCCTGCTCGGTGCGCCCGCGATGGCCGACGACAGCACCTCCGCCGAGGCCGACCGGCACGGCCAGTCCCGCCCGCGGATCGGCGAGCTCGTCTGGCTGGCGGGCGACCACCACCTGCACACCCGGTACAGCCCGGACGGGCTCTACCGGGTTGAGGACCACGTGAAGCACGCGTCCGCGTACGGTCTGGACTGGGTGGTCGTCAACGACCACGGTGGGCCGCAGCACGCGCGGTTCGGGGCCGCACTGGCCAATGTGGACATCCGCGCGGCCCGTGCGGCGTACCGCGACATGCTGGTGTTCCAGGGGCTGGAGTGGAACATGCCGGGCGCCGAGCACGGCACGGTGTTCGTCCACCCCGGGCCGGACGAGGTTGCGGTGCTCACCGAGTTCGAGAACGCGTACGACGGCATCGTGCGGGGCGCGACCGCATCCACCGCGGCGAACGAGGCGCTCGCCATCGCCGGGTTGGACTTCCTCGCCGACGCGGTCGGCCGGCAGCGGGTGGCCGACGCGCTGGTGCTGGCGAACCACCCGGCGCGGCGCGGCATCGACTCCCCGCACGAGCTGCGGGGCTGGCGCGACGCCCAGCCGCGCATCGCGGTCGGCATGGAGGGCGCACCCGGCCACCAGCCGGCCGGCATCAAGGTGCCGAGCGGTCCGGGCCTGGCCCGCGGCGCCTACGCCCTGCCACCGTCGCCGGACTCGTTCCCCGGATACCCCATCGAGAGCTACCGGACATTCGGCGGGTTCGACTGGATGACCGCGACGGTGGGCGGGTTGTGGGACAGCATGCTCGCCGAGGGCGTGCCGTGGTGGATCACCGCCAGCTCGGACTCGCACTTTGCACACGCCGACTCCGCGGTACGCGGACCGAACAGCAACTTCCTCGGCAACGGGTTCTACAACGAGCCGGTCTACGGCACCCCCGCCGACCTGTCCTACTTCGACTTCTGGCCCGGCTACTACAGCCGTACCCAGGTGGGCGCGACGCACTTCTCGTACGCGGCGGTGATGGCCGGGATCCGGGCGGGCCGGGTCTGGGTCGACCAAGGCGGGCTGATCGCCGGCCTGGATGTGCGGGCCGGACTCGCCGGTGGCCCCGGCAGCGCCACGCTCGGCGACACCCTGCGGGTGCCCGCCGGCGCGAGCGCCGAGCTCACCATCGCGATCGACGTGGCCACCCGGCCGAACTGGGCGCAGTTCGTGCCGGCGCTGGCCCGGGTGGACATCATCGGCGGCGAGGTGACTG
>DASRRF010000080.1:0-4317 GCA_035695905.1 Micromonosporaceae bacterium
ATCCGGCTGCTCCCAGCGTTCGGGGTGCGCGGAGGAGAGATTCACTCTTGCGCATGGATCCTCCCCGAGAAATCGCGGCCGGTGTCGGCTTTCATCAGCCGATGCGGGCGATGATAGGGCTGCGTCGATTGCCCGGGGATGGGCACAATCCGGGACGGCGCGCGGCGGCGAGGTGGTTGCTGAGTGGATACCGGGCGGGTCGGCTGGCGGCAGTGGGTCGTGCCGCTGGCGGTTCTGGTGGGCGCCGCGCTGCAGCAGCTGGCCTTCGGCTGGCCCGACTCGCCGGTCGGGTGGACGATGTTCGTCGCCGGCACGTTGCTGGCCGCGGCGCCGTTCGCCGGGCTGAACCTGTGGTTGGCCCGGCCGGAGCCGGCCACCCGCAGCGGCGTGTTGCCGGCCGGGTTACGCTGGGTGCGCACCCACACCCGGCTCCGCACGGTCGTGCTACTCACCGTGGCTACCGCGGTGGGGTTGGTGGTTGGGATGGCCAGCCCGGCCCTCGCGGTGCAGGTGCGGCGCCGGTTGCATGGCTGTGAGGCACCGGCCGAGGTGCGGGTACTGACCTCGACCGAGCAGCTTGGCCCGGCGGCCGAGTTGGCCGACGGGTACGAGCGGTGGACCGCCGCGCACAACGGCGGCTGCCCGACGGCCAACCTGTATGTGTTCCCCGCCTCGCCGCAGCGGGCGCGGACCGCGGTCGGCACCGGTTGGCTGGACGACTCGCTGGCCGAGGTCGGCCCGCGGCCGGACGTTTGGCTGGCCGATTCCTCGCTTGACGTGGACGACGCGCTGGTCTGGGCGGGCAGGTACAACGTCACGCTGCCGATCGCCGGTAGGGAGTTGATCGGTACCACGCCGGTGCTGCTCGGGGTCCCGGCTGGTCAGGTGCCCGAGGACCTGCGCAGCAGCCGCAGTGCGCTGGTCTGGCGTCGACTGTGGACAAAGGCGGAGGAGCTGCATTGGCGGGTGCTTCGCCCGGACCCGACCGTGTCGGTGGTCGGGGAACTGGCCACCTACGCGCTGTACACCAGCGTGGACCGGACCACCGAGTCGGCGCCCGGGCCAGGGCGGGCACACCAGGTGGAGCAACAGATCGCCGATGCGCTGGACCACGGCGGGTTCCCGCTGGGCGGCATGACCGACCTGCTGTGCCGGTACCGCACCGCGAGCATTCCGAACCCGGTCATCTTGACCGAGCAGGCGTTGGTCCGGTTCAACCAGGGGTTGCCGCCCGGCGCCGGGTGCGACCTGCGGCTGCCCCAGCCGCTGGCGGTGGGCGCCTGCCTGTTCGGCATCTACCCACCGGACACTCCCAGCGTGGATCACCAGTTCGTCCGGTTGCAGTGGGACGGCGCGACCACCCCTGCGGCCCGCACGGCCGTCGCGTTTGGACGGTGGCTGAGCACTGTGGACGGACAGCGCGCCGTGCTGCGCGGTGGCGTGCGGCCGCGCGGCATGTCCGAGAGCGGCGACCCGCTCAATCCCCGGTTCTGCGCCCAGACCAGCGCGGCCTACGGGCGTCAGCCACTGTCGCGGGCCAGCATCGAGCAGACCCGGCAGCGCTACGCGCAAGCCCGCCGGCCCGGCCGGGTGCTGCTGGCGGTTGATGGGTCGGGCTCGATGGGTACTCTCATCGACGGTCGGCGCAGCCGGCTGGTGGTGGCCATCCGCGGGTTGCAACGCTCGCTGGCGCTGCTCGGCACCGCCGACGAGGTCGGGCTCTGGGCCTTCCCGAGCGGGGCATCGGGCCGGGGAGTGCGCCAGCTGGTGCCGATCGGCCGGCGGGATGCGCCGTACCGGGGGACGGCTCGGTCCGACGCCGCGGTGGCGGCGCTCAGCGGTGTCTCGCCGGCAGGTGGTACTCCGCTCTACGACACCATTCTCGCCGGGGTGGGCGCCCTGGCGGCCGGCGGCGAGGACGAGGTGGTCGCCCTGGTGGTGCTGACCGACGGGATGGACACCACCAGCCGCGTGTCCGGCCCAGGGCCGGTGGAGCAGGTCGCCGGCAAGCGGGTCCGCGTGTTCGTGGTCGCGGTCGGCGAGGCAAGCTGCGTCGTCCCGTTCCTGGTCGCGGTCACCGAACACACCGGCGGCTCCTGCCGGCAGGCCGACTTCGACACCGTGGATGACGTGTTGGTCGAGCTGTTGGGTTCGATGTGGGGAGGCGACCATGAAAGCGGCTGACTGGTTGGGTAGGCATCGCGGCATCGCGGGACTGACGACCGGGCTGCTCGCCGGCATCGCGGTCACCGCACTGTCCACTGTGTACCTGCAACCGATCCTGGCTGACTCCGGCGGGCCCGAACCGGGTGCACTAGTGATCATGAGCGGGCACGACGACAGCGCCGGGCAGCAGCGGCACGTGCTGATCGACCAGTGGAACCAGCTTCACAAGACCAACCCGGTCCAGATCATCGAGCTGTCTGCGGTGGCCGACGCCCAGCGCAGCGCGATGCTGTCCTCGGCCCAGGCCGGCGGGCGGCAGGTGGACATCTACAACCTCGACGTCACCCTGGTGGCCGAGTTCGCCAGTGGCCGGTACATCCGCCGGCTGGACACCGACCGTCTGGACCTGAGCGGGTTCCTGGACAACCCGATACGCACCTGTCGGGACGGCGACGCAGTCTGGTGCCTGCCGTTCAACTCCGACGCCGGACTGCTGTTCTACCGCACCGATCTGGTGTCCCGCCCGCCCACCAGCTGGAGCCAGTTGGCCGAGAGCGCCGCCGCGGCGCTGGACCGGCCCGCAGGCCAGCGCCCGAAGGCCGGGTACACCGGCCAACTCGCCGACTACGAAGGTTTGACGGTCAACGCGATCGAAGCGATCTGGGCGGCCGGCGGCGAGGTCGTCGACGACCAGGGCCGGATCGCGATCGACTCCGAGGCGGCCCGGACCGGCCTGGCCAGGCTCGCCCGTGGGCTCAAAGGCGGCAGCCAACCGCTCGTACTGCCGGAGTCGACCGGCTTCCACGAAGCCGAGAGCACCCACGCGTTCGCCGACAAGCAGGTGGTCTTCATGCGCAACTGGCCGGTGGCGTACCGCACCCTGGACCCGTCAGCGTCAGCCGACGGGTCCGCCCGCTGCGCCACCGGTTCGGACACCGGCCCGAAGAAGGTCCCGTTCGCCGTCACGTTGCTACCCGGCCCCAGCGTGCTCGGCGGGCAGAACCTCGCGGTGGCCGCCAGATCCCGGCATCCGCGCGCCGCCCAGCAGCTCATCGAGTTCCTGACCAGCGAACGCAGCCAGCAGATCCTTTTCGAGCGGGGCGGGTTCGCAGCCACCCGCGAGATCGTCTACAGGGACTCCGCGGTGACCGAACGCTACGGCTACGCACAAACCCTGCTGGCCGCGATCCAGGAAGCGCGGCCGCGTCCAGTACTACCGCGCTACGCCCAATTCTCCAAGACCTTCCGGGCCATCGTCCGGGAGGCCCTGGCCAACGGTGGTGACCTGCCACCCGATGCGGTCACCCGGCTGGAACGCGCCCGCCAGGGGTACCTCGACTGACCCGTTGGTCGCCGGAGTTTGGCGCGTACCTGGTGTTCAGAACGCGGCTGGGGGTTTTGGCAGTGCTGTTCTGGGAGGAAGAAGTGGAAGGGCACGCGTTTGCGCCGGCGGGGTTGGTCGATCTCGGCGATCGCCCGGCATCTCGGGCATGATCGCAAGACGGTTCGGGCGTACCTGACCGGGCTGCCGCCACACGATAGTCGTCCAAACCTCGGTCTGCGGCCGGCGCGGCGAGGGCACCTTGATATGCCGGGCCGGGTTGTCGCGCAACAGCCCCCTGCGGACCGCGGCGTTGAGCGCCGAACGCAGCAGGGCACGGATGCGGTGCCTCGACGGGGTGAGCCAACGGCCGTACCGGTTGGGAGTGGCACGGAAGGTGGACAGCTCGAGCCGGTCGTGGTGTGCTTGCACTATCCAGTGACTCCAGTAAATATTTGGGGGTTCAAATGCGCAGAGCATGGTCGGCGCTCCTCGCGGTCGTCCTAGGAACCACCGGCGGGGTCTTGGTTGCCAGTCCAGCCCACGCCGCCGATGCCAACTACCCGGGCATCGCCGGCGACCTTAACCTTTGGGACGACACCTTCTACACGGACACCTCGAAAGCGTTCCAATACGGCGCCGCCGATCTACACGTTTTCAGCTTCAACGACAAAGCGTCGAGCGTCGTGAACAAGACCGACAACTACTGGTTGCTGTTCGACGACACCTGGTTCGAGGACCGGGCAATGTGCGTCGCACCGCACTCGCACTACTCCAACTTGGGCTCCGCCGGCTTCAACGACAAGACCTCCAGTCTCGCGCCATATTTG
>DASRRF010000081.1:0-6304 GCA_035695905.1 Micromonosporaceae bacterium
CTGCAGCAGCTGTACACCGCGATTCTGCGCCACGACCCGGTTCTGGTTCCGGTGGACGCCGCCCCGGTGATGGATCTCCCGCTGAGCCGGCCGGCCCAGCTCCCGCCGCCCGTCGGGCACTTTACCGGGCGGGCCGGCGAGCTGCGGGCACTCGACGGGATGCTGCACGGTACTGACTGCCGGATCGCGGTGATCTCCGGGCTCGGCGGTATGGGAAAGACCGCGCTGGCGGTGCAGTGGGGCCATCGGGTACGTCGCGAGTTCCCGGACGGGCAGCTGCTCATGGATCTCCAAGGCCACGACTCCGCCGCGCTGACGCCGACCGCCGCGCTCACTGCGATCGTGCGCAGCCTCGGGGTACCCGGCGAGCAGATCCCGGTAGAGCTGGCCGAGCTCACCGGGCTGTACCGCACCCTGCTGGATGGCAAGCGGGTCCTCGTGGTGCTGGACAACGCGGCCAGCGCCGACCAGGTACGCCCGCTGGTACCGGCCAGCCCGACCGCGGCACTGGTCATCACGAGCCGCCTACCGTTGACCGCGCTCGCCACGTACCACGCGGTCCGGCTCACCCGGCTCGCCGCGCTCGACGACGACGAAGCGCTGGCTCTGCTGCGTACCGTCGCCGGTTCTGACCGGGTGGACGCGGAGCTGGACCAGGCCGCAAAGATCGTGGTGTGGTGTGGCGGGATGCCCTTGGCGCTGCGCATCGCGGCGGCCAAGCTGGCCGGCGACCCCGCGGCGCCGCTCCGGGACCTGGCCGCCGAGCTGGCCGGCGGCGACCGGCTGGACGCGCTGTCGGTCGACGGGGACTCGCGCAGCGTGCGTACCGTCTTCGCCAGCGCGTACCGCACCCTGTCCGAACCGGCGGCACGGCTGTTCCGGCTGCTCGGCCTGCACCCCGGTGCCACCTTCGCCAGGCACTTGGCCGCCGCGCTGGCCAGGCTCCAGCTCGGGGAGGCCGATCGCGCGCTCGCCGAGCTTGCCGGCGCCTACCTGGTCACCGAGGTCGGGCATGGCAGGTTCCGGTTCCACGACCTGATCCAGCTGTACGCGGCGGAGTGCGTGCGCCGGGACGAGGACGCGGGACGTCGTACCGAGGCCACCGAGCGGCTGGTCGACTGGTATCTCGGCGTGGCCGACGCGGCGAACCGGGCGCTGGACCGCGGTCGGGACAAGATCTCTCCGTCGCTGCGCCACCCGCCGGCGTGCGTCCCGTTCGCCCCGAACCACCAGGACACTCTCGCGTTCCTGGACGACGAGCGGGAGAACCTGCCCGCGGTGGTCCGGTTCGCCACGGACCAGGGCCGGTACCCGGCGGCATGGCAGCTCACGTACCTGCTGACCGGGTTCTTCGACTCGCGCGGACGCTGGGCGGACCGGGTGGAAATCTGCCTGCTGGGGCTGTCCGCCGCGCAGCGACTGGCCGATCCGACCGCGGAGAGCCTGATGCGCAGCGGTCTCGGCGTGGCGTACCTGATGACCCGCCAGTACGACGCGGCGCTGGACTGCTTCTACCCAGCGCTGGAGCTGGCCCGGGCCGGTGGCGACCGGCGCCGGGAAGGGTTGGTGTACAACAACATCGCCACCGCGTACGCCGGACTGCGCCGGTTCCCCGAGGCGCTGGAGGTGTACCTGGACGCGCTCGCCGTACACCGGACGATCGGTGACCGGCTCGGCATCGCGCTCGCCTTGAACAACATCGGTACGTCGTACCTGCGGCTGGGTCAGCCCGAGCTGAGCTTCCCGCAGCTGAGTCCGGCGCTGGCGCTGAGCCGGGAGATCGACAACCCGCGGATCGAGGCCGGCGTGCTGTTCACCCTCGGCGAGGCGTACCTGCGGTTGGGCAAGCACGTCGAGGCGCTGGACAACTTCCGGCGGGCGCTGGACATCCGGCGGACGATCGGTGACCGCCGGCGTGAGGTGGACACGCTGACCATGCTCGGGGTGGCGTACCTCGCCCAAGGCGACCACGCCGCGGCGGTGGAGCAGCTGCGCGCCGCCCGCCGGCTCAGCCACGACCTGGCCGACCAGCATCTGGTATCGGTGAGCCTGACCCAGCTCGCGCAGGCCCACTTGGCCCGGGACGAGCTGGACGCGGCCGGCGAATGCCTGCGCCGCGCGCTGTTGCTGCGATCCCGGATGCCCGACGCGTACGAGGAGGCGACGATTCACCGGGCGCTGGCCGAGCTGGCTGAGCGGGCCGGGCAGCCGGCGGTGGCCGACGAGCACCGGGAGCGGGCGGTCCGGCTTTACCAGAAGGCGAACGCCGCCACCGAGCTGACCGAGCTCAGTTCTGCTGGTAGTAGATCGTGACCTCGCCATCCGGGTCGGTGAAGGTCGCGCCGTCGAGCAGCTGGATGCCGAACTTCTCCGGGGGCTCGGGCTGGACGCTGCGGATGATCAAGACTTGGATCTTCGCCACCGTGCTACCCGCGGGCAGCAGCAGCGTGCCGCTCTTCCCGACGTAGTCCTCGCCATCCTTGGCCGTGAGGTCGTACGTCTGGAACGTGATCTCCCGGTCGTACTGGCACGCCTGGTCCGCGCGTACCGGCACGTCGGCCGTACCCGCGCCGTCCCAGACCATGAAGTCGTCGATGGATACCCCGCTGCCGCTGCACGGATCGGGCAGCGCCACTCGCAGCGGATCGGCCGGGGCGATCCCGGTGGCGCCGAGCGATGCGGTGGTGAGCAGGGCAGCCAGCCGGTATCTCATGCAACCTCTGGTACACCACGCCGGTTGTGGAACGGTTGTGGCCCCGAGCGCCGGCCGGCGGATCAGTGGCCAGCGTCTCGGGGCCGATAACCGGGAGCGCTCTACATCGGGATCATGTTGGAGAACAGGAGCAGGTTCGGTGAGCCGAGACCGGGGTTGATCACCACGCCGGGGGTGGCGTTGGCCGCCAGCGCGGTGGCCACCTGGTCGGCGTTGTCACCCGGGAACTTGTGCCGCCACAGGGCCGCGGTACCGGTCGAGTGCGGCGCGGCCATCGAGGTACCGCTCAGCACGGCGTACGCGTTGGTCGCGGTGTACCACGCGGAGTAGATGTTCACGCCGGGCGCGAACAGGTCCAGGCAGGTACCGAAGTTGGAGAACCCGGCCCGGTTGTCGTTGATGTCGGTGGCTCCGACGGTGGTGGCCCGCGGAACCCGTGCCGGCGAGAAGAGGCATGCGTTCGCGTTGGAGTTGCCGGCCGCGATCGAGTAGTGCACGTTCGCCGCGATCGAGGCCGTCACCGCGGCGTCCACCGGGGCGAAGGCGCCGCCGCCCAGGCTCATATTGGCCACGCTGTGCGCGGTCGGAGTGGTCATCTGGGCCAGGGTCACGTAGTTCACCCCGGCGATGACCAGCGTCCAGGTGGTGGACGACGAGCAGTTGAACACCTTCACCGAGACGATCTGCACGCCCTTGGCCACCCCGACGGTACTGCCACCGACGGTACCGGCGACATGTGTGCCGTGCCCCTGGTTGCACGGCGCGCAGCCGGTGGCGAACGGGTCGAAGCCGCACACCGCCCGGCCGCCGAACTCCTGGTGGTTGAGCAGGATGCCGGTGTCGATGATGAACGCGCGCGCGGTGTTACCCAGGCTCGGGTAGTGGTACTTGTTGTCCAGCGGCAGCGAGTGTTCGTCGATCCGGTCGATCCCCCAGGAAGGCGGGCCGGGCTGGACGAAGTAGTCGAGTGTGACCACTTGGTCCTGCGCCACATAGTCGACCTGTGGGTCGCCGGCGATCAGCGAGGCACCACTGGCGGTGGTGTCGACGGAGAACCCGAGCCCACCGGCGTCGTAGATGAACCGGATGGTGCCGCCGTACTTGGTGACCAGGTCGTTGGCGATCCGGCTGGTGTCCTCCTGCTTGGTGCCTGGCGCGAGTACCACGATGTAGCTGCCGGCTATCGCGGTCGGCTGGTCGACGTACAGGACCTTCTCCGGCGCCGGTACGGGTGCCGGTGCGACGGCGGACGGCTGGGCGGATGCTGCCGGACCGGCTCCGGCCAGGCCGCCGGCCACGGTGGCGAGCGCGACGGCGACCACCAGCCGGCGGGACAAGCGAATGGACATGCGATCCTCCTGAGCTGCGAGGGCTGCCCCGGGGTGTCAGGTTGCGCGCGCCATTCAGTGCACCGCCGGCCGGTTGTGACCGGGTTGCCGGCCGGTTGTCGCGGGTGGGGTTGCGGTCACCCCCGGGCCCGGCCGTGGTGGAACACTAGCCGCGTGTACGCCGTGACGATCCCGGAGCCGGGCGGGCCGGACGCGCTGGTCTGGACCGAGGTGCCCGATCCGGCGCCGGGTCCGGGTGAGGTACTCATCGAGGTGGCCGCGGCCGGGGTCAACCGCGCCGACCTGCTCCAGCGGCAGGGGTACTACCCGCCGCCGCCGGGCGCTTCCCCGTACCCCGGCCTGGAATGTTCGGGGACGATCACCGCGACTGGGCCGGGGACCTCGACCTGGCAGGTCGGCGACCGGGTCTGTGCCCTGCTCTCCGGCGGCGGGTACGCGCAGCGGGTCGCCGTGCCGGAGGGTCAGATCCTCCCGGTGCCCGCGGGGTTGGACACGGTGACCGCTGCCGCGTTCCCGGAGGTCACCTGCACGGTCTGGGTGAACGTCGCGGAGACCGCACACCTGAGCCGGGGCGAGACGCTACTCGTGCACGGCGGCGGCAGCGGGATCGGTACGTTCGCGATCCAGTTCGGCCGGGTGATTGGCGCGACGGTGCTGACCACGGCGCGTGCGGCCAAGCACGCGGCGCTGCGGGAGCTGGGCGCCGTGACGACCATCGACTACCCGACGGACGACTTCGTTGCGGCGGCCCGGGCCGCGACCACCGGTCGCGGGGTCGACGTGATCCTGGACATCGTCGGCGCGCCGTACCTGTCCCGCAACATCGACGCGCTCGCGCCCGGCGGCCGGCTGGTCATCATCGGGCTGCAGGGTGGCCGCAGCGCCGAGCTCGACTTGGCCGCGCTGCTGGCCAAGCGCGCGTTGATCACGGCGAGCGGGTTGCGCACCCGGTCGCGGGCGGAAAAAGCAAAGATCATTCAAGGGGTACGGACGGAGGTCTGGCCGCACATCGAGTCGGGCGCGATCCGGCCGGTCGTCTACGCGACGTTGCCGATGGCCGAGGCGGCGCGGGCGCACGCGATGGTCGAGGCGAGCGAGCACACCGGCAAGGTGCTCCTGGTTACAGGCGCCGGGCCCGTTCCCTAGCCAGGATCCAGAGCGCCTCGACACCGTCCCGCCAGGTGATCTTCTTGCCTTCCTCGCGGGTACGGGCACGGTAGCTGATCGGTACCTCGTACGGCCGGATCTTGCGGCGGAGCAGCTTTCCAGTGATTTCCGCCTCCATACCGAAGCCGCGCGAGCGGATCCGCAGCGACCGGTAGAGCGACACCGGCATCAGTTTGAAACAGGTCTCCAGATCGCCGATGTACGAGTTGTAGAGCACGTTCGCGGCCATGGTGACAGCCTTGTTGCCGATCACGTACCAGAACGAGTACGCGCTGTGGCTGCCGAACGTGCGGTTGCCGTAGACGACCGTGGCGCGGCCGTCCAGCACGGGTTCCAGCAGCTTCGGGATGTCGTCCGGGTCGTACTCCAGGTCCGCGTCGAGGATCACCAGGTAGTCCCCGGCCGCGGTGTCGGCTGCCGTCTTGATCGCGGCGCCCTTGCCCTGGTTGCGCTCGTGGCGGACGACCCGTACCCGATCGTCGTCGATCCGGTCCAGCGCGGCGCCCGTGCCGTCCCGGCTGCCGTCATCGACGATCAACAGCTCGATCTCGCACGGGTACGCCACGGCGAGAGCCTGTTTCACCGCGTCGGCAATGCGATCTTCCTCGTTGTAGACGGGCATGAGGATCGATAGCTTCACGGTGCTCTCCACTAGTAGTCCGCGGTGGGCCGCCACGGTCCGAAGACCTCCCGGAGCGCGGCCACGATCTCCCCGACGGTAGCGTAGGCCCGTACCGCCTCGATGCACACCGGCACCACGTTCTCTGAGCCGCGGGCCGCATCGGACAAATCCCGCAAGGCACGGTCCACGGCGGCCTGGTCGCGCCGCGTGCGTACCGCCCGTACCGCCGCCACCTGCGCGGCCTCGGTGTCCGGATCGACCTCGAAGACCTCCAGCGGCTCGGCCGGGCTCTCGTACCGGTTCACCCCGACCAACGGTCGCTCGCCACGCTCCACGGCCTGGGTCCGGCGGTACGCGGAGTCGGCGAGCTCGCGGCCGAAATAGCCGGACTCGATGCAGGCCAGCGCGCCGCCCCGCTGCTCCACCGCGTGCAGGACATCGCGGATGGACCGC
>DASRRF010000082.1:0-2262 GCA_035695905.1 Micromonosporaceae bacterium
CGATGGGTTCCCGGCCGGCGTCGGCCACGTCGCGCAACTGCTGCCGCATCATCCGGTTTAGCAGGCCGCGGCGCCGGTGGGTGGCGAGCACCGACACCATCGTCACGTGCGCCGCCGGTACGACCGCTCCGGGGATGCTGAGGTCGCGGCTGAAGATCCCCGTGGTCGCGACCGCCTCGTCACCGTCGAAGACGGCGAGACTGCGTTCCAGCTCGAAGACCTTGCGGTCGGCCTCGAACTCGTCGGTGTGGACGTCGCCGTGGAACGTGTGGGAGATGGTGCGCCAGTATGCTGGCCACTCGTCGTCCGTGATCGGCCGCATCGGAAGCTGATTCGTCACCTGGTCTGTCTACCTCGTCGTACGCCGCCGCCGCGAGCGATTTGTCGTGACGGCGCTCGGTACCCTCGCAACCAGGGCCACACTCGAGGTAGCGGGGGCCCGCTCGGGAGGGGTGAAGCGTGGAGGGTGCGGCGTTGCTGGACCTGGTCTGCGGACCGGTCGGCCCGTTGCCGGAGACCCACCAGCGCTACCGGCTGGTCAGCCACCTCGCATCCGGCGGCCAGGCCGAGGTCTACCGGGCGGTACGGGTCAGCGGCGGGATCAGCTCGGCGCCCGTCACCGTGAAGGTGTTCCGGCCGGGCGACGACCGTCCGGTGCCGGATCAGCTGCGCTCCTGGGACAAGGGCGACGCGGTGCTGATGGATCTCAACAGCCGCGGCGTCGCCGGGATCTGCCGCCGCGCCGACGGCTTCTACGCGCCGCAGCCGTCCCCGCCGGGGCAGTCGCCGGCGGGCGAGCCGGTGCCGTACCAGGTGCTCGACTACCTGCACGGCGTCACCATGCGCGAGTACGTCGCCGGGCGCTACGGGCTCGCCGGCCACGGCCCGCGGCTGGACGCCGTGACCGCCCTGACCACGCTCGCCGAGGTGCTGCGCGCGCTGCACCTTCCCGACGATCCGCGGGCCTGTCCGGTGCTGCACATGGACGTGAAGCCCGCCAACGTCATGCTGCTCACCGGCGGCGAGGTACGCCTGATCGACTTCACCGGCGCCCGCTACCACTGGCGGGACCACATCACCGGAGTCGCGTACACCCGGGAGTCGGCCGGACCCGAGGCGTTCAGCGGCGATGTCGGGCCCGCGTACGACGTCCACGGGTTCGGTGCGGTGGCGTACTACCTGGTGACGGGTGAGTTCCCGCGTGCCGAGGCGTCCCCGCCGGACGGGCTGGTCGCCCCGCCGTGGGCGGTGTTGCGGCGGCACCCGCTGCTCGACGCGCAACCGGCGCTGCGGGAGCACCTGCTCGCCCCCGTCGCCGACCGGCCCGCCGACCGGCCGTCGACCGGTGAACTTCCCGACTGGGTACGCCGTCTCGGCGGCCTGGTCGCCGCCGCCGGCTGCCCGGACGTGGGTGTCGACTGGGGGTCGCCGCGGCAGGGCTGGAGTGCGGCGCAGAGTGGCCCGACCGCGGCGACCCCCGTCGCCGGCACCGAGACCGGGGCCTTCCAGCGGATCGAGAAGCTGGAGCGGGAGCTGGTCGAGCTGCGTACGGTGCTGGGCGGCTCGGCGTTGTCCAACGGAGGCGTACCGCCGAACGGGGCGGTGCCGGCGAACGGGCCAGGGTCGGCGAATGGGCATCAGGTGCGGCCGCAGCCGACGAAAGTCGCCGCACAGCCGGTCGGCCAGCCAGCTGGGCAGCCGCCGCGACAGCCGGACCCGACCCGGGTCGCCCCTGGCCCGCAGGCCGGTCCGGACGGGAGTATCCGGGGGAGGGCCTCCGTGCCGCCGCCGCGGGAGCCGGATCCGACGTTGAGCGGGCAGCCGGTCGCTCCGGCGCAGCCGCGTCCGGATCAGAACCGCCCCCGCCCGGATCTCGCCACGGTGCTCAACCGCGGCTCCGAGATCACCGGAGTCGGCGTGATGTTCGTGTTCGTCTGCTGGGGGATCTGGTCGGTGGCGAGCGGCCGTGGCGGATTCGTGGACAAGTTCCTGATCTTCGTCTTCGTACTGCTGATCGGGGGCGGTGTCTTCATCTTGGCGCGGCTGGTCGGGCGGCTGGTGTGGGAGCGGCTGCTGGGCCGGGTACGCCGCAACGCCCGGGGCGCGCACGCGGTCACCGCCGCGTACCTGGCCGCCGCGGGGATCGGCTTCCTCAACGCGACCAGCTGGGTGATGGAGCTCTGGGGCTGGCTCAAGAGCCTGGTGTGACGGCTGGCTCGGTGACGTTCAGCCGGGCTGCGGCGCGCCGGCCGGCGCGGACAG
>DASRRF010000083.1:0-2727 GCA_035695905.1 Micromonosporaceae bacterium
GCGCCTTGGCCGGCGCGGTCGCCGACGCCGGAGTGGTGACCCAACTGGTGCTGACGAACCGGTACCACCCGGCGGTACGGGCGTTCCTCGCCGAAGCGGCCGAGTTCGAGGCGGCCGGGTTCGCGGCGTTCGGCGCGCGGGCGTGCGTGGTGCACGGCGGGTTCCTCGGTGGACACTTCGCGACCCCGTGGCGGCTCACCCACGGAGCCCTGCTCGATCTGGGGCCGCACGCGCTGGATCTGCTGGTGGCCGCGCTCGGGCCGGTGGAGTCGATCCGGGCCGCCGGTGACCCGCGGCGCTGGGTGATGCTGACCGCGGTGCACGCCGGCGGCGCGGTCAGCCAGGCCGCGCTGTCCGGCGCGGTGCCGCTCGATCCCGGGATGTCCACTGTGGAGCTGTACGGGCCGTCCGGTGTGCTCTCGGTTGGGGCTCAGCCGCTGGACCACGCACTGTCCTGGCCGGTGCTGGCCGCCGAGTTCGCCGCGGCGGTCCGTACCGGGCGGTCCGGCGAACTGGACGTGCGGCGCGGGCTGATGCTGCAGGAGCTGCTCGCGGCCACCGCCGGCACGCTGTGAGCGGGTCAGGCGACCATCAGGAACATGCCCGCGACGCCGAGTACCACCGCGATAAGGACGAGCAGCAGCAGACCCTGGCCGGTGTCGGCCGGTCTGGTGTCGGTCACGACCGTGTCGGTGGTCATCTCGTCCTCCTGAGCGGGTCCCCAGGCAAGCCTGGCTGTCTTCTCAGGAATGACGGTAGGAGTGCGCGGCCGGCAGGTAATCCCGGCTTCGTGCCACCCGCCGGTGAGCCCTGCCACCCGCCGGTGAGCATGGACGCGCCCCGATCGCCTGCCACGGGGGAAGCGGGCGATAGGGGCGCGCTGGGGGAGAGCATAGCGATGCGCGCGCGACCTGTCACGCCCCCAACACGAAAATTCGTCGGACCCGGCGGCGGGCGTGCCCGGCGGCCGGCCCACAGTGGACGGTCCGGGGTCGGTGGGTGCCGCCCGACGCTGCGGCCGCCACCTGGTCCGGGCAGCGCAGTCGCAGTTCAAGACGCCCGAACGGGGCGTCGACGAGGTTGCCGTACTGCCCTGGTGGGTGCACGCGTCAAAAAACCGACAGGAAACTGCCGCGCTGGCGTCGCGGGCGCCTTCCGAGGGTTGGCCGTTGGCTCTTGCGGGTACCGTCGAAAGTGCCTTTGTCCATCCACCCCGGACCCCCTGGACCGCCGATGACGTCACCGCAGCTCGAAGACGAGGACGACCCGCAGGTGGACGACCCGCAGGTCGTCCGCGATCGCGCCGTGTCGCTGGTCGAGTACCTGCTGGCCGTACGCGCGCTGATCGAGAAGCCGGCCCGGACGGTGCCGACCACCGACGCGTTCTGGCAGGCGGATCTGCCCCGGCACGCGGCGTGCGAGCTGGGTCCGACCCGCCCCGGTGGCAGCTGGCTGCGGGTCGGCCGGCCGGCGGCGCCGGAGCCGCCGGCGATCACCACGCCGCTCATTCCGTACCTTATCTGGGACCTTTCACGGGCAAACCCGCCCAAGCTGCCGGACGAACCTCAGCCACCGGAGAGCGTGCGGTCCGAATTTACCCAGTGGTACGAGGGAGCCTGGCTGCCGTGGGCCGACGAGGTGGCCGCGGCGGAGGCCACCCGCCGGTTGCACGACCGGCTCTACGACCTGCGTTACCGGCTCGACATCGACGCGGCACGGGTCGAGCTGATCTGGGGCCACGCCGTCCTCAACCTGCCCGCCGACGACGGGCCGATGCGGTACCCGTTGCTCGGCACGCCGGTCGCCATCGAGTACGACCCGGAGACCACCACGGTCCGGGTGGTGCCGCAAGGGCCGCCCCGGTTGCAGCCCGACGCTCTGTCCGGAGTGGACGATCGCCGGGTGGCGGACCTGCTGGATCTCGGCGGCCCGAGCGGGCAGGTGGACGTCGACCCATGGGACGCCGATGAGCGGCGGGACTTCGCCGTACGCGCGCTTCGCCGGCTCGGGCTCGACCCGGTGATCGGCGACACCGCGCGCACCGGCGTGCAGGACACCAGCGTGCTGTTCGTCCGGCCCCGGCAGCGGATGGTGCGCCGGTTCCTGGAGGACATGCGCGACCGGTTGACCCCGCAGACCATCGGCTCGCTCGCCGGCGTACTCGCCCATGAGCCCAGCCGGCTGTCCATGCCGGACGACGAAACCGAGGTGTGGCAACGGATCGACGACCGGTTGCTGATGCCGATGCCGACCAACGACGCGCAGGAGTCGATCGCCCGGCGGCTGGCCGTACACCGGACGGTGGCGGTACAGGGTCCGCCGGGTACCGGCAAGACGCACACCATCCGCAACCTGATCTGCCACCTGGTCGCGCACGGCAAGCGGGTACTCGTGCTGGCCCAGAAGGAGGATCCGCTTCGGGTGCTGCGCGATGGGTTGCCCGAGGAGATCCAGCCGCTGTGCCTGGCGATCCTCGGCCGCAGCGCGGATCAGCTCGCCCAGTTGCAGATTGCCGCGCGCGAGCTGGCGGACCGCGCGGCCACGCTGGACCGCGAGGCGGAGTCGGCGGCGATCGACCGGTTGCGCCAGGACATCGCGCAGGCCGAGGCTGAGCTGTCCAGCACCGGGGACGAGCTGCGCGCGGTCGCCGAACGCGAGTCCGCCACCTACGACCTGGCCGGCACCGCGGCAACCGCCAGCGAGGTCGGCGAGTGGCTGCGCAGGCAC
>DASRRF010000084.1:0-4795 GCA_035695905.1 Micromonosporaceae bacterium
ACGTACTACCGCCTCGCTCCGACCGCCGGCTACGTGGCCGCGGTCGACATCGGCGGCGACAACCTCCGGGTGGCCGTCGCCGACCTGGACGGCGCCATGCTCTTCGAGGACCGGGCGCCGACCCGGGTCACCGGCGCGGCCCGGGTCGCCGCGCAGGCCGCCGCGATGGTCCGTACCGCCGGGGAGAAGACGAAGGGGCGGCACGGACCGCTGCGGTACGTCGGGGTCGCCGCGCCCGGGGTCATCCATGCCGACGGCCGGACCATGTCCACCGCGCACAACTTCGGCGAGGACGGGCCGTTCGACCTGCTGACCCCGCTGGAGGCGTCGATAGCCGCGCCGGTCGTACTGGACAACAACGTCAACCTCGCCGCGCTCGGCGAACGGTGGCGCGGGCACGCGCAGGACGTGGCCACGTTCGCATTCCTGGCCGTCGGCGCCGGCATCGGCATGGGCCTTGTCCACAATGGAGAGATAGTCCGCGGTGGGCACGGCGCCGCCGGCGAGGTCGCGTACCTGCCGCTGCCGGGCGCCGTCCCGCAGGCCCAGCGAGTCGGTCACGGCCGCGAGCGGTTGGCGTTGGAGGCCGGCGGGTACGGGGTCCTCGCCGCCTTGCGCGCCCGCCGAACCTGGCCCGGCACCCGGCCCACCACCGTGGCGGAGCTGTTCGCCCAAGCCGCGGATGGCGTGCCGGCCGCCCGCGAGCTGGTCGACGCCGAGGCGCGCCAGCTCGGCCTGACGGTGGCCAGCGCTTGCGCGGTGTTCGACCCCGAGCTCGTCGTGCTCGGCGGCGGTATCGGCAGCAACCCGCTGCTCCTGCCGGTGGTCCGGGAGACCGTGCAGGCACTCGTACCCTTCCCGCCCCGGGTCGAGACGAGCGCGCTGGGTGACATCGCCTCGCTCACCGGGGCCGTGTCGATCGCCCTCGGCCGGGCCCGTACGGACCTGCTCGAGGTGGCCGGCGGCTGAGGGTCCGCCACCGGTCGCCGGCCGGCCTTCGTATCTCGGTGAGGTGGCTGTTCTTTCGCCGCCGCCGGCTCGACAGGCTCTGGTTGAGGCATTGGTCGGGGGCGTGGGGCGGGTGGGTTAGGCATGAGTGTGCTGCGTAAGGGCGACGAAGACCTGCACTACAGCGACAACTCACATCGATGGATCGCGCCACCCAACATCGAGCAGAACGCGTGGGACGCGGGCATGCGGGCGCACTTGAGCCTGCACCTGACCACGATGGGCGGTCCGGTGGAAGTGGATCAGCTACGGGCCTGCCGCCCGGCGCGTATCCCGCGGCAACGGGTACCGATGGACTCCCCGCCGCCACCGTCGCAGGAGGCACGGCTGGTGCCGCGGCCCCGTAAGGCGGCATAGACCCGTCAGGCGGCGTGATCGTCGCGCCGGCTCGCCTCCCGGGCGATGTCGATGCGCGAGTGCAGGTCCAGCTTGGCGAGGATGTGCGAGACGTGGGTCTGCACGGTACGCCGGGACAGGAACAGGTGCGCGGCGATCTCCGGGTTGGACATCCCGCGGGCGACCAGCGTCACGATCTTCAACTCGGTCGGCGTCAGGCTGTCCCAACCCGAGTCCGATCGGCGGTGCCGCACGTGCGGGCCGCGCCGGATGCCGTACGCCCGGAACCGGGCCTGGGTACGCGCCAGGTCCCAGCCCGCACCCAGGTTCGTGTAGAGCGAGAACGCGTCGGTGAACGAGGTACGGGCACCGGCGATGTCACCGCGGACGGCCAGCGCCACGCCGGCCGCCTCCAGCGCCTGGGCGCGGGGGAGTAGCCGCCCGGCGGTCTCGTACAGGTCGGCGGCGCTGAGCAGCCGCTCCGGGTCGTTGTCGAGCAGCCCGCGGCAGTGCGGCCCGACCGCTAGGCGGTGCGGCACGGTCGAGGCCCAAGCCACCGTCTCGGCGCGATCCACGACCGCACGCGCGGCCGCGTCGTCCCCTACGGTCAGAGCCAACCGGACCGCGTCGGCCAGCAGCTCGGTGGTCTGCTCCATCTCCTCGGCGGTCTCGGCCAGCCCATCCATGAGTACGGCAAGAGCCTCCGACGGCTCGTCCGCCTGCTCCCGATCCAGGCTCATCGCCAGCGTGAGCGAGCCGATGACCCGATCGCCGAGCCGCGCAGAGTAACGCTCGGCCTCGGCCAGACCGACCCGGGCCGAGTCATCCCCGCGGTGCAGCCGGATGGTGGCGGCGACGCCGTGGTCGCAGCACTCGACGACGGGATCCTTCGCGACGCTGGAGTCTGGGTCAACCTCGGCCAGCGCATCGTCCCAGCGCCCCACGTCGAACAGCAGCTCGCCGAGCACGCTCTGCGCCTGCGCCAGCCGGACCACGTTGCCGGCGTCGTCGGCCAGCCGGCGGACCTGCTCCGCGGCACTGATCGCGTCCTCGTACCGGTCCAGGTCGCCGAGCGTCACCGCCTGGTTGATCTGCAGCAGCAGGCGCAGGTCGGCCAGGGACGGGTCGCCCTCGGCCACCGCCAGCGCCCGGTCGAACAGTGGCAGCGCCCGGTCCACCTCGCCGAGCATGCCGTACGAAATGGTTAGCGCGAACAGCGCCCAGCCGGTCGCCCAGCGGTCGCCGCACGCGGTCGCCGCGGCCAGCGCCTCCTCGGCCACCTTGCCGGCGGTCTCGACCCGGCCGAGACCGCGGTGCGCGCGGGCGGTCAGCACGAGTAGCCGGGCGCGGTCCCGCGGCCCGAGTCCCGGCGCATCAAGCGCACGTTCGAGGGCGCTCAACGAGTCCTCGGACCGGCCGGCCATCCCACGGCATTGGGTCAGCGTCCAGTGCAGTTCCACGAGCAGGTCGGGATCGGTTACGTGGGCCAGTGCGCCGGTGGCCACCTGGGCCGCGCCGTCGGTGTCACCGACCCGGAAGAGTGCGTCGGCCAGCCGGCAGGCGAGCAGGTCGTGCGGGGCGACGCCGGCCGGTACGCCGGAGACCGCCCAGCGCAGCAGCGGGATCGCGGCCTGCGGTGCCTGCCCGACGAGCTGCTGGCTGGCGCCGGCAAGCCAATGCACGAGCCATTCGTCCGGCGCCTCGGAAGCCTCGTGCCCGTCGATGGCGGGCAGTAGCTGGCGGGCCACCCGGTCGGCCGCGGCGCCGTGCTCGGCCAGCGCCCGCCCCGCGTCGCGGTGCCAGGCCGCGCGGACCGCGGCCGGCATGTTCTCATAGAGCGCGGCGCGGATCAGCGGGTGCCGGAACGCCAGCTCCGGACCGTCGTCGCGGAGTACGCCGGCCAGGATCGCCTCGTCCAGGATCGGTAGCAGGTCGTTGACCCGCCGGCCGGTGACCACGGCGAGGTCGGAGACCGAGAAGTCGACGCCGAGCAGGGCGGCGGCCCGCAGCACACCGCGGACCGGCGGGGAGAGGAACTCCAGCCGGTCGCCGATCGCGGCGGCCAGCGAGTCCGGGGTCCGTTCGCCGGCCACGTCGATGCGGCCGCCCTCGTCCGCGAGCGCCTGGCCACGGACCAGCGCGTCGAGCAGCTCGATCAGGTAGAGCGGGTTGCCCGCGGCACCGGTGGCCAGCTTGAGCAGGCGCGGCCCGGGTGGGCCGCCGACCGCGCGGGCGACCAGCTCGGCCACCTGCGCGGTGGAGAGGCTGTGCAGCCGGAGCAGGCCGGCCGGGGCAACGGTGCGGCGCAGCGCGATCAGGTCTTCCCGGCGGGGCACCGGCCGGCTCACGCCGACCAGTAGAAGCGGCAGCTGGCCGACCGAGCGGGCCAGCCGGCCGAGGGTCATCACCGTGGCCGGGTCGGCCCACTGCAGGTCGTCCACGATCAGCATGACCGGTGCGGTGGTGCACAGCTCGTCGGCGAGCGCCAGCAACCGCTCGGTGGCCGCGGCCACCAGGTCGACCCGGTTGCCGGGTACCGAATCCGCGCGCAGTATCTCGGAGATCTGTGGCCGGCCGTAGCCGCCGCCGGGTGCCCGGTTGCCGAACGCGTCGAGCAGCGGCAGCAAGGGGAAGGCCTGGCTGAGCTCGTCACAGGCCGCGGAGAAGACCTGGCAACCCGCCGCCATCGCCTCCGCGGCGGCGGCGCGGACCAGGGAGGACTTTCCGATCCCCGGCTCGCCCTCCACCAGCACTGCACGGCCTCGCCCGGCCGCCAGTTCGGCAACCCAGCCGCGCAAGCTGTTGAGTTGACGCTGCCGGCCGATCAGAGAATGTGCAAGTTGCACGTTGGCCACCCAGCGAACCTAACCCTTCACTCGTTGTGGATGAACCCCTCATTCACCTTCTGTACATCGACGCTCCGGAACGGGAAAACCCGCGACGATCTCGTGTCCGTCGCGGGCTACCAGGGCAAACGAGAAACAGCCCCGGCATTGGCATCGTCGATGTACCGAGTTGGTCGAGAGCGGTCACCGCTCACGCTTCGACACGCGTACGCCACCAGAAGTTTCCCTGTTGTTCACCAACAGGTCATCCCCGAGTCAGCTTCCACCGTCACCGTTAGCGACCACCACCTGGCCAGGTGTAACCGGAGGCACACCGCTTGGCAGGAGAGTGTGATGTGGACTAAGGAACGCGCTAGAGCCCTCATCGCAACGCTGACGGCAGCAGGTGCCATCGTGGTCGGCGCCCTGGTTGCGAGCCCCGACACCTACCACGATCTGGCTCCTGGAAACGGCGCCGTCGAGTCAGTGACCACCCCCGACACAACGCTCGACACGTACCACGATCTGTAATGATGCTCCATCTCAACCAGGTTGGGAAGACCCTGCAACTTGCAAATTGCCGGCATGCAAGGAACCAGTAGCAGTGTCTTTCCCGCCAGAGTCGA
>DASRRF010000085.1:0-2463 GCA_035695905.1 Micromonosporaceae bacterium
GACTGGTACCACTCCCGGCCGTGGATGCGCAGTTACGCGGATCGGGCGCGGGCGTTGGGCATGGGGATCTGCACCTTCCACTTCCTCGACAGCTCGGCGTCCGGCGCGGAGCAGGCGGCAGTCGCGTACCAGGGCATGAAAGACATCGGCGGTACGGCCGGCATGGCGCACCAATGCGACGTGGAGGATCCCGACGCCGGTGATCCCGGCCCGGCAACGTTCGCGATCTGGCGGGACTATGTCAACGCGATACAGGACAAGCTCGGCCGGCCGGTGGTCAACTACACCGGTGACTGGTGGTGGGGTCCCCGCGGCTGGACCGGCGCCAACCTGACGCCGTACCTGTGGGCCGCACCCAACGCCGGGTACCCCGGAAGCTACCCCGGCGACGATTCCCCGCACTGGCACGCCGGCTGGGGCGGCTGGGGCGACTACGCCATCCTGCAGTACGCCGTGTCACCGATTGCCGGTGCCGGCGGTGGCAACCTCAGTAAGTCCGCCGTCCGCGACCCGCGCGTGTGGGCCGCGTTAACCGGAGGAGGCGACGTGGACTCCAAGGAACAGATCGGCAACAGCCTGACGTTCGGCTGGTCGATGCTGACCGGCGCCGAGGCGTTCGTCTACCCCAACGAGAGGCCGGGCAGCGCTCGAATCAACGTCGGCAATCCGTTGTGGGATCTGCTGCGCGCCATCGCGCTCGCGGCGAACGTCGACGCCGCAGAACTGGCCGCGATCGAGGCCGCGGCGAGGCGCGGTGCGGAGGCAGCGCTCGCGTCGCACGCCGACGCGCTCGCCGCCGCTGTGGTCGCCGCGCTACCGGATGGGGAGCTGACCCGGGCGGATGTGGAGGCAGCGGTCCGCTCGGCGGTGGGCTCACTGCACGCATAGCGTCGGGCGAAGCGGGCGCAACCGCACGATCACGTGCTGTAGTTTTCACAGTTGGCGCAGGGTCCATCGCGAGCATTCTCGAACGTTTGTACGATGGCCTCGTGACGTTGCCGTGGCGCTTCCGATGGCGCGTCACCCTGTACTGGGAGTCCGCAAACGACTCGCCGGCCGGCTGGGGGAAGGAGTCCGTCCACCATCTGGACAACGTCTTCCAGCTACGCGACCTCATCATGCGCGCCCGGCGCGATCCCCGGATCGCCGACTACCGGTACGTCCGCTACGTCGAGCGCGACTGGTCGAAGAGCCCCACGAGCTGTCCGGGCTGCGGTACGTCGTACCAGGGCGGCTCCGCCAACCGGCCGCGCGGCGGCTGGTTACCCTGCGACTGCGGCGGTCATCAGGCCGACGAGTGCCGGGTCTGCGGCCACCGCAGCGTCTACCCCGCGGTCGCGCCGGGCTGCGAACCGACCCCGGTCCCAGCGCCGCGCAAACAACAAGAAGCGCCGCGCAAGAGCCAAGAAACGCCGCGCAAGAGCCGATGAGATAGACATCTGTTAGTGTCCGACCATAGAAGCAGCGGAACAGCCCCCGGACAGGAGCACAAACCGGCTCGCACTCGCGTCGCTGGTCGTCGCCGTGGTAGGTGGCTTCCTGGTGAGCGCGATCATGGCGGTCGTCGCGCTCCGGCAGGTCAGCAAGGGCGGCCGCGGCAAGGGCCTGGCGATGGCCGCCCTCGTCGTCTCCGCGGCCTGGATGCTGGTACTCGCCACCGCGGTGCTGTCCGGCGAGAAAGGCGCGTCCGGCAGTGTCGGATCGCTGCGGCCCGGTGACTGCGTGAACGGGCTGCGGGACAGCGGTACCCTGCTCAGCCTGCCGATCGTGTCCTGCACCGAACCGCATGAGGGCGAGGTGTTCGCGATCATCACGCTGGCCGGCGATGACTGGCCGGGCGCGCAGGCCGCGGCCGAGGCGGCCCAGAGCCAATGCGCGGAGAGCTTTCTCGGGTACGCACCAACCGCGGCGAACGATGCGCGGCTCGCGCTGTACTTCCTGCACCCCACGGAGAGGTCGTGGGGGCAGGGCAACCACAGCGCCACGTGTATCGCCACCGACCCGGCTGGCAAGCGCTCAGGCTCGGTGCGGGGCTGACCCCTGATCGACCATCTTCCCATCCCTGCTACCCAGTGGTAACTTCCGGGTACTCGACAGTACCCAGAGGAGCTGCCGTGGACCGACACGTCCGCATCGCCGTCGTCGGCGCCGGGTTCGGCGGTATCGGCACGGCGATCCGCCTCAAGCAGCGTGGATACCACGACTTCGTGGTTTTCGAGAAGAGCTCCGACGTCGGCGGCACCTGGCGGGACAACTCGTACCCGGGTTGCGCCTGCGACGTGCCGTCACACATGTACTCGTTCTCGTTCGCCCCGAACCCGGGCTGGAGCCGGAGCTTCTCCGCGCAGGGCGAGATCTGGGAGTACCTGCGCCGGTGCGTGACCGACTACGGGATCGACGAGCACCTGCGGCTCAACCACGAGGTACGCGAGGCGACCTGGGATGAGCGGGCCGGGCATTGGC
>DASRRF010000086.1:0-2990 GCA_035695905.1 Micromonosporaceae bacterium
GGCGTACTGCGGCTGCCCGCCCTGTCGTACCACCAGACCCAGGATCTGGTCCTGCCGGTGATGGTCGGCACGACCGTGCTCGTCGCGGTGGCCATCGCCGGGTACGCCCGTTGGATCGGCGAGCACGCGCTGGCCGGGGCCGCGAGCGGTCTGGCCGGCCCGGCGCTCGTCGCGGCCGCCTACCTGGTGGCCGGCGCGGGCATCTCCGCCGATCGCGCCGACCAGCAACGGCCCTGGCTGGCGTCGCTGGTTGCGGTCGGCGCGGGCCTCGCGGCCTCCACTCTTGTCGCAGTGGTACGGCGCAAGCGCGCGGTCGAGGACGACACCGAGCCTGCGGACGAGCTGACGCCGGACACACCCGCGCGGACCCGCCCGGTCCCGCCGCCCGCCGCACCCCTTCGCGAGGACGAGTACGTCGGCTGGGTCTCCGGCCTGCGCGGCAGCCCAACCGAGAAACCGCGGCGGGACAGCGAACCGGATGACCCGACCGAGCAGCTTCCCCGGCCGAAGGAGCCCAAGCTGCACCGGCCGTACGTCTCCTAGCCGACCCGCGCGGTCCCCCGGTGCCGCTCGGTGCGTAGTACGGCCATGGCGTGCTGGACCACGGAGATCAGCACCTCCTTGACCGACTCGCGGACCCGGGCGTCGCACAGCATCAGCGGCACGTTCGGCGGCAGCGAGAGCGCGTCGCGTACCTCCTCGACGTCGTACCGCGGCGCGCCGTCGAAGACGTTCACCGCGACGAGGTACGGCAACCCGCGGTTCTCGAAGAAGTCCAGCGGCGCGAACGCGTCGGTGATCCGCCGGGTGTCGACCAGCACCGCGGCGCCGAGACCGCCGCGGATCAGCTCGTCCCACATGAACCAGAACCTGGTCTGTCCCGGCGTACCGAACAGGTAGAGGATCAGATCCTCGGCCATGGTGATCCGGCCGAAGTCCATCGCGACCGTGGTGGTGCCCTTGGCCGGCACCTTGCCCAGGTCGTCGATGCCGACACCGGCGACGGTCATCACCGCTTCGGTGGTCAGCGGCGTGATTTCCGAGACCGCACCGACGAGGGTGGTCTTGCCGACGCCGAACCCGCCGGCGACAACTATCTTCGCCGAGGTGATCGCCGCGACCCGCCGCGGAAGTCTCTCGTCAGAGCCTGCGAAGTCCACTCAACACCCTCTCCAGCAGTTCCATGCGATCCTCGTACCCCTGCACGATCGCGGTGTCGTGCAGCGCCAGCAGCCCGTCCGCGACCATGTCGGCGACGAGGACCCGGGTGACGCCGAGCGGCAGCCGCGTGTACGCGGCAATCTCGGCCAGCGAGAGCGCCCGGTTGTCGCAGAGCCCGGCGATCCGCTGCTTGTCGTGGCCGGAGAAGCGGGACTCCTGGCGACCCACCTGGGTGGTGACGAGCACCGCCTCCAGCGCGATGTCCTGCTGGGGTTCGGTGCGACCACGGGTTACGGCGTACGGCCGTACCAGCTCGCCGCGCGGATCGCTGCGCCCTGGTCCCATGGCCCGCTGTCACCCCCTCCGCTCTCATCGCACCGGCCGCAGTGTCACCGCCGGCCGACCGCCTCGCGGGGCATCGGTACGAGCGCGGCGCCGACGCGCTCCACGAGCAGAGCCATCTCGTAGCCGACCTGACCCACATCGCACGTGCGTGCGGCGAGCACACCCAGCGCCGAGCCGTCACTGATCGACATCAGGAACAGGTACCCGCTGTCCATCTCGATGATGGTCTGCAGCACCGAGCCGGCGCTGAAGCAGCGCGAGGCGCCGTCGGTCAGGCTGATCACTCCGGCGACGATCGCGGAGAGCTGTTCGGCGCGGTCCGCCGGGAGGTCCCGCGACGAGGCGAGCAACAGCCCGTCCGCGGATACCGCGATGACATGCGCGATCCCGGCCACGTTGTCGGCGAAGTTGGTCAGCAGCCAACCCATGTCCTGCAATGTCGGTTGCTTCGTCATGTGCTGCTCCCCCGGTATCCCTCGGGCTCGACGAGCTTGGACAGGTCCCCGCCCGCGCGGCCGCGTTGAACCCCACGGTGGTACGCCGACAGCAGGCCGCGTACCTCCTCGGGGGTACGGCGGCTGCGGTTCTGCACGGTGCTCTCATCGACACCGCCCGGCACGAGCTGGTCCATCGGCACCCGCTTCGGCAGTCCGGAACGGGTGCTGCCGCCGGTACGCGGGTCCGCCGCGGCGCTGGCCGCCTGCCACCCGGTGTCCGCGGCGGTACGCCAGTCCTCCGAGCCACGCGGCCGGGGTACCGCGGGTGGCGGCTCCGCGCCGGCCGGGACTCCCCGCGCGGCGCTGGGCGTCGCCGCCGCGTACCCGTCGGACGGGACGTAGGGCGAGACGTACGGCGGCGCGGATGCCGGCGGTACCACGGTGACGCCCGGCGGCGCCGAGGTCGGCCGCACCACCGCCGGCTCGGCCGCCCATTGCTGCGTGGACAGCGATCCGTGGGTACGGAACCACACCGCCTCCATCTCGCGGAAGATGGGCAGTTCCGTGGTGTCGTCCGGGTACACCTGACGCGGTGTCCCGGTGCCGTAGTGGTTCGCCGCGGCGCCGGCCGCGACCGTGGTGTGCAGTCCGGCCATCGGCATCGAGGTGCTTGACGCGGCCGCCGCGGACGACGCGGCCGCTCCGGTGACGTGCAGCCCGATGGAGACCGCGGGTCGGCCGACGGCCGGCTCCGGAGCCGGCGGCCAGCCGCGCACCGCGCTCTCCGGTACGGCCTGCGCCGGCCAGCCCCGGGCCGGGTACGCCGGAGCGGGCTCGACCGCCAGCGGCATCCGCGGCCGGGTGACCATCGGTTCCCGGCCACGGATCTTCGGCAGGACCAGGATGCCCGACGGCAGCGCGACGTTCGCCACGGTGCCGCCCTCGGCGTTGCGGCGCAGCTCGACGCGGATGTTGTAGCGCGACGCGAGCCGGGCCACCACGGCCAGACCCATCATCCGGAACGCCGCAACGTCCACAGTGGATGGT
>DASRRF010000087.1:0-2705 GCA_035695905.1 Micromonosporaceae bacterium
CGGCGTGATCCATCGTGACCTCAAGCCGAACAATGTGCTTCTCCCACCCGGTACCCCCAAGGTCATTGATTTTGGGATCGCCCGCGCGGTGGAGTCGTCGGAGGGCCAGACCAGAACCGACCAGATGATCGGTACGGCCGCGTACATGGCGCCGGAGCGGTTCGGGCCCGGTGGTGGGCGCAACGTGACGCCGGCCGCGGACATCTTCTCGTGGGGCGCGGTTGTCGCATTCGCCGGCACCGGCCGCACGCCGTTCGGCGGCGACACACCTGAGGTGGTGGCCGCCCGTATCCTCACCCAGCCGCCGGATCTGAGTGGGCTGACCGGTCCGCTGCGCAACCTCGTCGCCGAGGCGCTGGCGAAGGATCCCGCCCAGCGGCCCACCGCCCGGGATCTGCTCGACCGGCTGCTCGCCACCGGACCGATGCCGCCCTCGGGGCTGGCCGCGACGCTCGCCAAGCGCCCCGATCTGCTGGTGCCGACCGACCCCGACGCGCAGCCGGTTTTTGATATGCCCCCTGCGGACAACCGGCCCACCCGGCCGCGAGCTCCGGTGCAGGCTGCGCCGGAGATCCGGGTCCGGGCCGGCGGCAACCGGTGGGGACGGTTGGTCGCGGTCGCGCTGGCCGTGTCCGTACTCGCGTTGACCACCACCGTTGTCGGGCTCGCCACCGGCCGGATCCCGATGCCCCGAGCCCTGCTGGGCGCCGGCGCGGCAACGCCCACCGCAGCGGCGCAGCCGACCCCCAGCGAGCCGGGGCGGGCATCCGAAGCGCCGAGCCCGACCCCGCCCGGTCCCCCATCCCCGTCGCCGTCAACGATCCGCCGGCTGATTGTGAACGATCCACTCAGCCGGACCGGCTTCTGGAAACCGCGGGACGACCCGGCGAACAAGGCAACCTGTGCGTTTCTCGGCCGGCTGGTGGTGACCCATCAGGTCACCGGCCCGTACCGCTGCCCGGGGCCGGCCACCACGGTGCCGGCGTTCGACCTGGTGGTCGAGGTGAGCATCCTCAGCGAGGGGAGCTGCGCCGCGGTCTGGTTCCGCTTCGACGACCTCGGCGGGTACGCGCTGCGCGTCTGCGCGGATCGGTACGAACTGCTCACCCATGGCACGCCGACGCCGAGTACGGTCCGCACGCTGTACACGTACCCGTTCGATGCCCCGGCGACCGGTGTGATCGCGGTGGGTATCTCGACGCGGGGCAGTGCGCTGACGTTCACCCGGGACGGTCATCCGGCGTTCACGCTGTCGGATACGACGTTCGACAGTGGACGGATCGTGCTCGGCATCTTCCCGAGCGTCTCCGGCGGGCCGTTCATGGTCGCGTTCGGCAATATCAAGATCTGGGCGGTGGACTAGCGCCCGGGTCGGGGTTGTGGTTAGCCCGGGTATGTCTCTGCGCCATAAATATGTCGCAGAGACATACGAGCAGGATCGATAGACCGCTAGCTGAGCTGGACGGTTCCGGAGGCCCGGACTCTGATCACCTCCTGCCGGAGGTTGTCGACGAACTCGGCGACTGCGACCGCGGTGGCCGAGCCCCGCCGGTAGATCCCGGTCTCACCGAGCACGGTCGCCTGCCAGGCGGCCGTCCCGGAACAGGCGACCGGGGTACGGAAGGATCCGACGGTTACCTTCTTGCCGATCTGTTCTCGCAAGGTACCCGTAACCACCAGGTCGCCCGGCCGGGAGCAGGTGAGCGTGCCATGGATGACCGCAGCACCCGAAGAGGTCACCGAACCGGTGGCAGCCAAAGTGACCGTCAGCTGCATCGCGGGCGGCAGTTCCGCGCCATGCAGCACGAGCTGGCCGCCGATGGAGCCCGGGAACCCGCCCGCCATCACGTAGTAGGTGACATCCGCCGCCGCGGTGAACTGGATGCGCGACTGCAGGCTGCCGGAGTCGTCGTTGCAGGCGACCTGGGTGAGATCGCCCCGGGTGCCGGTCCACGCCGACAGGGTGGTGTCGTAGTCGCTGCCGAACGTGTCCAGGACGATGTCGGCGTCGCTGGCCAGGCGCACCGCGTACCAGACGGTGTTGGTGTCCGGGCCGATGCAGGACGGGTCGTCATCTGCCCGGGTGGCCTCGGTGGTATCCGCGTCGGCCTGCAACGGCACCGCGGTGAACAGGATCGCGGCGTCGAAGTCGTCGTTCGACGGTGGCGCGGCGGAGGCCGGTGACGATCCAATGAGGACCAGGCCGAGCGCGAAAGCGGCGCCCAGCAATGCACGTGAGGGCCGGAGAGTCATGACAGATCCTCAAACTTGCGCTGTACGACATTGGCGTCGCCGAGGCCGTTGTCGCCCCAGGCGAGGATGACGCCGGGTTTGCCCCGGTGGCATCGGCGGCGACCGCGATGTAGTCGCCCATGTAGGACGGGTTGACAACGACGTCCTGGAACCCGGTTACCGGGGCGAAGTTGTTCGCGGTGGCGCGGGCGTTGGTCCAGGTGGCTCCGCCATCGCTCGACCGGGTCAGGTAGACGTCGCCGAAGCAGTACGTCGGCGACGCGTTGCAGAACCCGATCGGGTCCGGCTTCTGCCGCGCGCTGCCGTCCTGGAAGGTCAGGTAGACCGTGCCGCGCCGGGCACCCGTTGACTTGTCCACGGCCAGGCCTTGCAGGTCGAGGAAGGCGCGGAAGAGGCCCTGCAACTCGAATCCGTCGCCGATCCCGGTGACCGGGGTGACCGCGGTGCCCGCG
>DASRRF010000088.1:0-7756 GCA_035695905.1 Micromonosporaceae bacterium
CGAGGGCGAGCTGAGCATCGCCGAGCGGGACGAGCTGCTCGCCGAGATGACCGATGAGGTCGCCGAGCTGGTCCTGCGCGACAACTACGACCAGGCCCGTGCGCTGGGCAACGCGCGCGCGCAGGCTCGCCCGCTGCTGCCGGTACACCGGCGGATGATGTCCGAGCTGGAGCGCAACGGGCGGCTGGACCGTACCCTCGAGGCTTTGCCTTCGGACGAGGAGCTGGCCGCCCGGGCGGAGGCCGGGACGGGACTGGCCGCTCCGGAGTTCGCGGTGCTACTGGCGTACGTGAAAATGGTGCTGGAGCACGAGATCTCCGCGTCCGCGCTGCCGGACGAGGAGTGGACCCGGGACGTGCTCGCGGACTACTTCCCCCGGCCGCTGCGCGAGCGGTGCGGCGACCGGATGGCCAGCCACGCGCTGCGCCGGGAGATCGTGACCACCTCGCTGGTGAACGAGGTGGTCAACCGCGGTGGCACGTCGTTCGTCTACCGGTCCGTCGAGGAGACCGGGGCCAGCCCGGAGGACGTGCTGCGGGCGTACGTCATCGTGCGCGACGTGTACGGCCTGCGCGAGCTGTGGCAGGCTGTCGAGGCGCTGGACAACCAGGTGAGCACGGATGCGCAGACCGCGGTCTACCTAGAGTCCCGCCGGCTGCTCGACCGGGCGGTGCGCTGGTTGCTGCAGAACCGCCGGTCCCCACTGGACGTGCCGACCGAGATCGAGCGGCTGCGCCCCGGCGTGGCCCGGCTGCTGCCCGAGCTGAGTACGCTGTTCCGCGGCCGGGAGCGCGACTCGCTGCGTGAGCACATCGCCGAGCTGGCCGGCCGCGGCATCCCGGACGACCTGGCCGACTGGGCAACCCGGGTGATGTACGGGTTCGGCCTGCTGGACATCGTTGAGGTGGCCCAGGCGACCGGCCGGGACCTGGCCGAGGTGGCCGGTGTCTACTTTGTACTGTCGGAGCAGTTCCGGGTCGACGACCTGCTCTCGAAGATCTCCCTGCTGCCGCGCGAAGACCGGTGGCAGACGCTGGCCCGGATGGCGCTGCGGTACGACCTCTACGCCGCGCTCGCCGCACTGACCGCCGAGGTGCTCGGCGCGACGTCGGCCGACGGCGAACCGGAGGATCGGGTCGGCGAGTGGGAACAGGCCAACGCGTCCTCGATTTCCCGGGCGCGCAACGCGATCGGGGATTTCGACGACTCACGCGCCGACCTTGCCGCACTGTCCGTGCTGCTCCGCCAGATCAGGACTCTGGTACGCACATCCGCCGCCGGTTGACCGCCCGCTCTGCCGGCGGCGGGGTTGGCCCAGCGCGCCGCGCGACAGTAGGTCCCGATATCTATCTCATGGGCAGATATCACCGCGGTCGGGCAACCTCCGCCCGCCCTGGTTAATCAAGACGTGTGGCTGTTGCCGTGGAGGGCCGATCTCTGGTCGCGAGATGGATATCGGCCCATGGGTCAGATCGGCCGACGCAGAGCCGAACGCGTCAACCGGCGAGGCCCAGCGCGACAGCCGCCGCCCGGCCGTTGGCGTGGCTCGCACCGTACGTGACGATGAACGCCCGAGCCCCGGCCGGCCGCCAGGCGGACGGCCAACCCATCTCGACCACGACCACCGGGTGCGCCTTGGCGAGATCCTCGACCAGCGCGCGGGTGGCCGGCGTACGGTGCATATTCCGACCCACGAGCACAATCGGGCGGCCCGCGGCGGCGTCGATCAGCGCGTCGATCGTGGTGTCCGCGGCATCGACCCGGAGCTGCGCCAGCCCGCCGATGTGTGGACCCAGCCCCCAAGGCACGTCACCCTCCGCGATAGAGAAGCCGGACTCCAGCTGGACCACGAGCGGCGTACCCAGCCCGTCCAGCGAACCCTCGACCCGGACCGCCCGGCGGGCCGCGTCGTACCCCAGTTGAGGGTCGGACTCGTCGCGGGCGTGCCCGAGCGTCCATGCGCTCAGCGCCGCGATGTGCGCGGACGCCTCCTCGACCCGGGCGAAGCCGAGCCGGCCGTCCCGCATGGCTGCCACGATCTCCGCGGCTACCGCCTCGACCATCGCCGCGTCCACCTCCGAGCCGATGCACAACAGGTCCGCGCCAGCGGCCAAGGCCCGTACCGCCGCCGCCGCTACCCCGCCCGCGGTCGCCGCCGCGCCCTGCATCTCCAGCGCGTCGGTGACCACGACCCCGGTGAACCCGAGATCCCCGCGCAGCACGTCGACCAGCGCCCGCCGGCTGAACGTGGCCGGGTCGTCGCCGGTCAGCCGGGGTACCCGGATGTGCGCGGTCATGACGGCCTTGGCGTCGGCGGCCACCACCGCGGCGAACGGCGGCAGCTCGCGCCGGTGCAGGGTGTCCAGCGAGACGTCGACCGTGGGCAGCTCGAGGTGCGAGTCGGTGACGGTGGCGCCGTGCCCGGGGAAGTGCTTCGCGCACGCGGCGACGCCGGTCTGCTGCAGGCCGACCACCGCGGCGGCGGCGTGCGCGGCGACATGCACCGCGTCCGCCCCGAACGACCGGGTACCGATCACCGGGTTGTCATCGGCGGTGTTCACATCCACGGTGGGCGCGAGGTTCAGGTTGACCCCGACCGCCGCGAGCTCGCCGCCGATCGCGCGGTACACCCGCCGGGTCAAGGTCAGGTCACCCACCGCGCCCAGAGCGGCATTTCCCGGGTACGGGCTGCCGGTGGCGTGCGCCAGCCGGGTCACATCGCCGCCCTCCTCGTCGATCGCCAGGAGGACGTCGTGCCGGGCGGCCCGCAGCGTGTCGGTCAACCGGCGCAGCTGGGTGGTGTCCGCGATGTTGTAGCCGTAGATCGTGTGTCCGGCAAGGCCCTCGCCGACCAGCTCGGTCGCCCAGGGCGGCGGCTCGTGGCCCGGAAAGGATGCCAGCACGGTGCTCAGCGCGAGTCGACGTAGCGCGGGGTCGGTCACCACGGGTGCCACCTTTCGTTCGCGGGCCATCCATGATCGTGAAAAACGGTTGGCGGGTTGAGTGACAGCCAAGCCTGGTGGCTTAGCCGTACGCTACGAACTGCCGTTAAGGGAGACTAATCTAATAGGAAACTTTCTTAAATAGTAGTAGGGGTCCAACTTATGGGTACTGCTCGCCAACCCGGTACGCCGAGTCTGTTGCGCGCGCTGAACGATCGTGCCGCGCTGGAGCTGCTGCTGTCGCGTGGACCGTTGACCCGGGCCCAGCTCGGTGAGATGACCGGTCTGTCCAAGGTGACCGCCTCCCAACTCGTCGAGCGGCTGGAGGAGCGGGGTCTGGTGACCCGGGTGGGCGAGCTGGCCGGCGGGCGCGGCCCTAACGCCCAGCTCTACGCCGTCGTACCGGAGAGCGCGCACGTGGTCGGGGTCGACGTGGGTCCGGACCGGGTGGTGGCCGCCTGCGCGGACATCACCGGCAACGTGACCGGCCGGGTGGAGCAGTCGACCCAGGACACCGACGACCCGGTCGGCGTGGTGCACAACGCGGTGGTACGGGTGGCCCGCAGCGCACACGCCGAGCTGGCGACCATCCGCCGGGTGGTGCTCGGCACGCCCGGCCTGGTCGATCCGGGTACCGGTGACATCGCGTTCGCCGTCGACCTGCCGCGCTGGCACCGCGGCCTGCTCGGCGCGCTGCGCGAGGACCTGGACCGCCCGGTGGTCTTCGAGAACGACGTGAACCTGGCCGCGGTCGCCGAGGCACACGCCGGCGCCGCCCGCGGGGTACCCGACTTCGTGCTCATCTGGGTGAGCCGGGGGGTCGGGCTCGCGGTGATGCTCGGCGGCAAGCTTCATCGGGGTACGGCCGGAGCGGCCGGCGAGATCGGTTACCTGCCGGTGGCCGGCGGGACCGTGCAGCGCGACCTGTCGCGCAAGGCGAAGGGCGCGTTCCAGCAGCTGACCGGCGCCGACGCGGTCCGCGCGGTGGCCCGCGAACACGGCTTCCGCGGGCCGAACGCGCCGGAGGCGGTCCGCGCCGCCATCGCCGCCGGTACGAAGGGCGGTCCGGTGCTGGACGAGCTGGCCCGGCGGCTCGCGCTCGGGGTCACCGCGGTGTGCGTGGTACTGGATCCGGCCCTCGTCGTGCTCGCCGGCGACGTCGGCAAGGCCGGCGGCACCCCGCTGGCCGAACGGGTGCAGCACGAGGTCGCGGCGATCGCCCCGGTGTCGCCGCGGGTCGTGGTCTCCGAGGTCGACGCGGAGCCGGTACTGCAGGGCGCGCTGCTGACCGCCCTCGACGCGGTACGCGAGGAAGTGTTCGGATCCACCGTCGGCTGACATCGCGCCCATTACTGTACCCGGGCACGTAGGAATCCTTCAGTCAGGTGAGATCGCGGCGGCGGAAGTTAACGAAGGCGCCACCGACGCAGACCGCGAGCAGCAGCCCGAACGCGACGGCGGCGTGCCCGAAGGTGATGTCGTACGCGCTCCCGCAGGCCCCGTCGAAGCACTGCGACGGGTAGATGGACACCCGGCCGTTCATCCAGGCGGCTATGTACGTGCTGAGCATGAGCAGCTCGGACCGCGGCGACTGGGTGACCGCCAGCACGATCCGCGCGCCGACCTCCCATACCACCAGGTATCCGGCGATCACGCCGAGCGCGGCGGCGGTGTGCCGGCCCAGGGTGGCGATGCCGAATCCGAGCGCGGTGAACAGCAGGCCCAACCCGATCGCGCGGACACAGAGCAACCCGAGGCTGATCCAGAACCCGCGGGAGACGGTGCCGGGCATGCCGGCCGAGTTCGCCAGCCCCCAGAACGCACCGACGTACCCGGCCGTGACCAGAACCGAGACGGCCAGCACGGTGCCGAGCAGGGTGGCCAGTTTCGTACCGAGCACGACATCGCGCCGCGGTCGCCACAGCAACAGGTTCGTCATCCCGCCGGAGGTCAGCTCGGCCCCGACGTACGACGCGCCGACCAGGAACCCGAACAGCGCGAGGAACGCGGCGAGGAAGTACACCAGCGGCCGGATCACGGTGCTGAACACGAAGACCTGGGACAGGTAGTTGGCCACGCTGGCGGAGCGCGTATCGGGGCCGCAGCGTTCGATCACCCGGCTCGTGGTGCGCGCCTCCTCGCCGCCGTTGAGCGAGACACAGCTGCGGTACCACTCCTCGGCGTTGATCCGGTCGCTGGCCAGCGCCTGCTCGGCCTGGGCCAGCTCGGCCGGCGTGGGGGTGTGCGTGCTCGACACCATGGTCAGGAACGTCACCAGGAACGCCGCGAACATGAACACCAGCAGGACCCGGGTGAACCGTCGGGCCAGCAGCCGCTCGAGCTCGGCGCGTACGAGATTCATGACAACGCCTGCTCTACGGTCGGTTCGACGGTCAGGTCGGGGGTCGGCTCGTCCAGCTCGATCTGCCGCGGCGGCCCGGCCGGTGGCAGTACTGACTCGTCCACCTGCAGGCGCCGGCCGGGCTCCGGCGCGGTGCCGGTCAGCTCGAGGAAGACCGTCTCCAGATCCGGCGCGAGTGGGGTCAGCTCGGCGACCCAGAGCTGGTGGGCGGCGAGCGTCTCGGTGATCCAGGCGGGGTCGGCCAGGTCGCCGACCACAAAGTGGTCCTCCGCCATGGTCACCGGCAGGCCGGACTCGGCGATGAGGGCGGCCGCCCGCTTGTGGTCGAAGACCCGTACCTTGAACTCGCCCTTGTCGTACCGGGCGAGCACCTCGTCGACCGGCCCGGCGAGGACCCGCCGGCCGCGCGAGATGATCGTCATCGAGTCGCAGATCAGCTCGATCTCGGCAAGGATGTGGCTGGATACGAGTACGGTCACCCCGCCCTCGGCGAGCTGCCGCATCAGGTCGCGGATGTCCCGGATGCCGGCCGGGTCGAGGCCGTTCGCGGGCTCGTCGAGGATCAGCAGCTCGGGTGCTTTGAGCAGGGCCGAGGCGACGGCGAGGCGTTGTTTCATGCCCAACGAGTACGACTTGACCCGGTCGTCCCCCCGGTCGCGCAGCCCGACCAGCTCCAGCACCTCATCGACCCGGGTACGCGCGACGCCGCCCGCGGTGGCCAGCAGTCGCAGCGTCCGCCGGCCGGTGAAGTTGCCGAAGAACTGTGGGCTCTCCACGATCGCGCCCACCCGGCCGGCGATCTCCGGCAGCGCGTCCGGCACCGGCCGGCCCAGCAGGGACATGGTGCCCGCGTCGGGCCGAACCAGGCCGAGCAGCGTACGCAGGGTGGTGGTCTTGCCGGACCCGTTCGGCCCGAGGAACCCGTGCACCTGACCGGCCTCTACCACCATGTCGAAGCCGTCCAGGGCGAGCCGCTCGCCCCTGCGAAGGCTGCGATAGGTCTTGCGTAGCCCGCCGATGTCGATGACTGCCGCCACGGGTGTCGAAAGTACTGTGATTACCCCATGGTTGGATAGGGCGCGTGCCCCAAGTCGGACGACACCGCGATCACGCCGCCACCGTCTCCACGGTTGAGCCGGTCGACCCGGATCTGGTGGTCGCGATCGACCGGGCCACGGTACGGCGGGGGACGACCACACTGCTGCGCGAGATCAGCTGGCGGGTCGAGCTGGACGAACGGTGGGTGGTCCTGGGTCCTAACGGGGCGGGGAAGACCACCCTGTTGAGCCTGGCGTCCGGCCGGCTACACCCGACGAGCGGCACGGTTCACGTGCTGGGGGAGCGGTTGGGGCGGACAGACCTGACCGAACTGCGTACCCGGATCGGGCTATCCACGATCGCCCTCGCCGACCGGATCCCGCCGGAGGAGATCGTGCACGATGTCGTGGTCACCGCGTCGTGGTCGGTGGTCGGCCGGTTTCGCGAGCGGTACGACCCGGTCGACGAGGTACGCGCCCGCGCGTTGCTCGATCAGATGGGCGTGGCACCGCTGGCTGACCGGCGCTACGGCACGCTGTCGGAGGGCGAGCGCAAGCGGGTCCAGCTGGCCCGGGCGCTGATGACCGACCCGGAGCTGCTGCTGCTCGACGAGCCGGCGGCCGGCCTGGACCTGGGCGGCCGGGAGGATCTCGTACAGCGGCTGGCCGAGCTGGCGTTCGACCCGGACGCACCAGCGATCGTCCTGGTCACGCATCACGTGGAGGAGATACCACCGGGCTTCACGCACGCGCTGCTGATGCGCGAGGGGTCGGTCGTCGCGCAGGGGCTGCTCGCCGACACGGTGACCAGTGAGCACCTGTCCACGACGTTCGGCGTACCGCTGCGGGTGTCGCACAGTGAGGGGCGGTTCACCGCCCGCGCCATCTGACCCGGTGGTACCACCCGACAGCGGTATGTCTCTGCGACCTGATGTCGCAGAGACATACCGCTGCGCGCTAGCGCCCGGCCCGGCCGTGCTGCACCAGCGCCCAGGCGAGGCTGCCGAACGCGGAGGTACACAGGACCGCGCGGACGATGTTCCAGCGGATCCATACCCCCTCGAACTTCTCGCGGACCGCGGCGAGGTCGGCGATCTTGTCGACCGGGCCGGCGTCGACGAGCTGGTTGTTCAGCGGGATGCTGATCCCGCCCGTGATCCCGAGCACGATCACGTAGAGCACGAGTCCGACCAGGATCCACGGCAGCGCCGCCCGTGCGCCGGATGGCAGGTGGAACAGCGCTGCCAGCGCGGTGAAGCCGAGCGCTCCGAGGAAGCTGATCAGGAACCAGCCGTTGACGATCGCGACGTTGATCGATTGCATCGAGCCGACGAAGGTGCGGTCATCGGTCCGGCCCAGACCGGTCATGACCGCGTACGAGAACGTGCAGAACAGGCCGGCCATCAGCCCCATGG
>DASRRF010000089.1:0-6865 GCA_035695905.1 Micromonosporaceae bacterium
GCAACGCGCCGCTGTACGACTACCAGATCGGCAACGACGAGGGTGAGCTACCCATCCGCAAGATGCGCGCGACGCTGATGAAGCTGGCCCGGATGGCACCCAGCCTCAAGGGTGCGGACATCAACTCGCTCGACAAGCGGCTGACCGCGCTGTCCGCGCGGCCGCAGCTGCCCAAGGGCGCGATCCCGAAAAATATGCGCCCGCCCAAGGGTGCCTTCCGCGCCGCCCGCGGCGGCCCCCGCTAGGGAGCCGCCCCCCGGCCCTCGCCCGCCGCCAGCCCAGCTCCGTAACACGCAGGAAACAGTCGGGACATGACCGGGCAACGGCCCGGCAATAGCGTCGTCGACGAGTCAACTCACCCGTGGACCCGCCAGGAGGACGTGTTGTTCGCCAACCCCGAGGAGCTGCTGCGCTACCTCAAGAACGAGGGCGTGAAGTTCGTCGATGTCCGCTTCTGTGACCTGCCCGGCGTGATGCAGCACTTCACCGTGCCGGTCGAGTCGTTCGACGAGACCATCTTCACCGATGGTGTCGCCTTCGACGGCTCGTCGATTCGTGGCTTCCAGCAGATTCACGAGTCCGACATGCTGCTGTTGCCCGACGCCGCGAGCGCGTTCGTGGACCCGTTCCGGGTGGAGAAGACGGTCGCGCTGAACTTCTTCATCCACGACCCGTTCACCCGCGAGGCGTATTCTCGCGATCCGCGTAACGTCGCGAAGAAGGCCGAGGCGTACCTGGCCGCCAGCGGTGTCGCGGACACCGCGTACTTCGGGCCGGAGGCGGAGTTCTACGTCTTCGACTCGATCCGGTACGACACCACGGCGAACGAGGGCTACTACCACATCGATTCGATCGAGGGTGCCTGGAACACCGGCAGTCCCGGCGGCCCCGACGGCCCGAACCGCGGCTACAAGCCCGGCTACAAGGGCGGCTACTTCCCCGTACCCCCTGTTGATCATTTTGCCGACCTGCGCGACCGGATGGTCCGCAACCTTATTGATGTGGGCTTCACCGTCGAGCGCGCGCACCACGAGGTCGGTACGGCTGGCCAGGCGGAAATCAACTACCGGTTCTCCACCCTGCTGCACGCGGGCGACCAGCTGCAGCTGTTCAAGTACGTCATCAAGAACACGGCGTGGGCCGCTGGCAAGACCGCGACGTTCATGCCAAAGCCGTTGTACGGCGACAACGGGTCGGGCATGCACACCCACCAGAGCCTGTGGCTGAACGGCGAACCGCTGTTCTACGACGAGACCGGGTACGCCGGGCTGTCCGACACCGCCCGCTGGTACGTCGGCGGCCTGCTGCACCACGCCCCGTCGCTGTGCGCGTTCACGAACCCGACGGTCAACTCGTACCGGCGGCTGGTTCCCGGCTTCGAAGCGCCGGTCAACCTGGTCTACTCGCAGCGCAACCGCTCGGCGTGCACCCGGATCCCGGTCACCGGCACGAACGCGAAGGCCAAGCGGGTCGAGTTCCGGGTACCCGACCCGTCATCCAACCCGTACCTCGCGTTCGCCGCGATGCTCATGGCCGGCTTGGACGGCATCAAGAACAAGCTTGAGCCGCCGGAGCCGATCGACAAGGATCTCTACGACCTACCGCCGGACGAGTATGCCAGCGTGACCCAGGTGCCTGGATCGCTGCCCGAGGTGCTCGACGCGCTCGAAACCAACCACGACTACCTGCTGGAGGGCGGCGTGTTCACCGCCGACCTCATCTCCACCTGGACGGACTGGAAGCGGGACAACGAGATCGACCCGATCCGGCTGCGCCCGACGCCGCACGAGTTCGCCCTCTACTTCGACTGCTGACCCGCCGCCGGGATCGCCGCAACTTGCGGGAGGTCGGGCCTTCCGCCACCGTGCGAAGGCCCGACATTCTGCAACACGCGCGCAACATGCGCGCTAGCTCAAAAGAGCCGGTCCACCGCCCCCCGGGCGCGCCTTGCGGTACGCAGGTACTCGTCCACGAACGCACCCGGCTCGCCCGCACCGAGCACCGCGCACACGCCGGCCAGTTCGACGCCGTGCCGCGGCAACTGGTCGCCGGGCCGGCCGCGGACCAGCGTGAGCGCGTTGCGCACCCGGGAGGCCAGCCGCCAGGCCGCGGCCAGTGCCGCGGTGTCGGCGCGGCCGACCAGTCCGGCCTCGCGGGCGGCAGCTAAGGCATCGAGGGTACGGGTGGTCCGCAGCGACGGTACCGCGTGGGCATGCCGGAGCTGGAGCAGCTGCACCGTCCACTCCACATCGGACAGTCCACCGCGGCCCAGCTTCGCGTGGGTGAGCGGATCCGCGCCACGGGGCAGCCGTTCGCTGTCCACCCGCGCTTTGACCCGGCGGATCTCGGTGACCTGCTCCCGGCTCAGCCCGCCGGCCGGATAGCGGGTCCGGTCCGCCAGGGCCAGGAACCGTACCCCGAGAGCCTCGTCGCCGCAGATGAACCTGGCGCGCAGCAACGCCTGCGTCTCCCATACCCGCGACCACCGCTGGTAGTACTGGGCGTACGCGGCCAGACTGCGTACCAGCGGACCCTGCCGGCCCTCCGGGCGAAGGTCGGCGTCGACGCCGAGCGGCGGATCCGGCGCCGGCACGGCGAGCAGGCGGCGCAGCTCCTCCGCGATGGAGTGCGCGGAGCCCTCCGATCCGCCGTCGAACACGAACAGCACGTCCGCGTCGGACGGGTAGCTCATCTCGTACCCGCCGAGCCGACCCATCCCGATGACCGCGAACTCGAGCCCGGCCGTGCCGTACTGCAGGCCGCGCGCCACCCGCAGCGCGGCCGCGAGCGTGGCATCGGTGACGTCGGCCAGCGCCCGGCCCACCGCGACGACATCGGCCGGCCGCGCCGGGGCGAGCCCGCCGCTGGCTCCGGACAGCACGTCCGCGGACGCGATCCGGAACAGTTCCCGGCGGCGCAGCGCGCGTACCGCAGCGATCGCCGCGTCCGGGTCGCCGTCGCCGGAGTCGAGGTGGCGCGCCGCGGCGGCCGCGAAACCCTCCACAAGGGACTCTCGGGTACGCGGCACCAGCTCCGCGTCGTCCGCGAGCAACCGCAGCGCCTCCGGGTCCCGCACCAGCAGGTTGGTCACGTACCGGGACAACCCCAGCAGCCGGGCCAGGCGTTGGGCGACCGGGCCCGAGTCGCGCAGCAGCCGCAGGTACCACGGGGTCGGGCCGAGCTTCTCGGAGACCTTGCGGTACGCGAGCAGCCCGCGGTCCGGCTCGGGCGCGTCGGCGAACTCCTCCAGCAGCACCGGAAGCAGGGTTCGCTGGATTGCCGCGGTACGGGACACGCCGCCGGTCAGCGCCTCGATGTGCCGCAGCGCGCCGGCTGGATCGGCGAAACCGAGCGCCTGCAACCGGGCGCGGGCCGCGTCCGGGGTGAGCCGTAGCGACTCGGCCGGCACCTTCGCGACGGCCTCCAGCAGCGGGCGGTAGAGCAGCTTGACATGCAGCCGCCGGACCTGGCCGGCGTGCGCCACCCAGTCGGTCCGGAACGCCGACACCGCGTCCCGCCGCGCGTCGGTCCGGTAGCCGAGCGCCTGGGCGAGCCAGCGCAACCCACGCGGCTCGTCCGGCACGGTGTGCGTACGGCGCAGCCGTTGCAGTTGCAGCCGGTGCTCGACACCGCGCAGGAACCGGTACGCGGCGACCAGCGCCTCGCCGTCCGCCCGTCCCACGTACCCACCGTCCACAAGCGACCGCAGGGCCTCCAATGTGGACGGTGAGCGCAACGACTCGTCGGCCCGCCCGTGTACGAGCTGCAGCAGCTGTACGGCGAACTCGATGTCCCGCAGCCCACCCGGTCCCCGCTTGATCTCCCGATCCCGCTCGCCGACCGGAACGCTCTCGATGATCCGGCGGCGCATCGCGCGTACGTCGTCCACCGCCTCCGGCCGCTCCGCCGCGTGCCAGACGAGCGGGCGCAGCGCGGCCAGCCACTCGCCGGCCAGATCGGCGTCCCCGGCGGCCGGGCGGGCCTTCAGCAACGCCTGGAACTCCCATGTGCGCGCCCATTTCCGGTAGTACGCAAGGTGGCTGGCCAGGGTACGCACCAGCGGGCCGTGGCTGCCCTCCGGACGCAGGTTCGCGTCGACCGGCCACGCGGCCTGACCGCAGATCGCCATCAGCCGGGTGGCCAGTGCCGTACCACCGGCCAGGTCCTCGTCGCCGGCCGCCACGAAAATGACGTCCACATCGGACACATAGTTGAGCTCGTTGCCGCCACACTTGCCCATCGCGATGACGGCCAGGCGGGGCGCGACATCCAGCTCCGCCGCCGCCGTTGCGTACGCCACGCGCAGCGTCTCGTCCGCGAGCCAGGACAACCCGGCCATCGTCGCCTCGATGTCGCGTTCCCCGGTCAGGTCGTCCGCCACGATCCGGAGCAGGCTGCGATGGTACGCGCGGCGCAGGTCCCCGCCGCCCAGTTCCTCCACTATGGACAGTGCCGTGACGTCACCGGGGTACACGGCGAGGTGGTCGCCGAGCGCGCCGGACGCGCCGAGCACCGCGATCAGCCGTTCGCACATCACGTGGTCGGCGCGGATCGCCGCGGCTGGATCGGGCGCGGTACCGGAGACCCGGGCCGCCTCGGCGATCCGGTGCAGCTGGCGCAGCGCCAGATCGGGATCGGCGCACCTGCCCAGCGCGCCGAGCACCTCGGAGTCGTCGCGCAGCCCGACGGCGTCGAGCAACCCTGCGGCCCGGCCGGCATCGGAGAAGCCGAACCTGGCTAGGCTGGCCGGCGTACGGGCGGGACGGGTCATCAGCTGCCAAGCGCCAGCGCGGCAAACCGGGCGGCGAACGGCTGCCAGACCTCTTCCAGATCGGCCATCACCGCATCGGTACGGGCGATCAGCGCGTCCGGATCGATACCCTGCTCGGCCAGCGGGCCGAGGTTGTTGCCGACCCACTGGGCGATCATCGCGGTGTCGCACTCGATGTGGAACTGCAGCCCCCACGCCCGCGCGCCGAGCCGGAACGCCTGGTGCGGGTGCCGGGTGGACGCGGCCAGCAGCACCGCGCCGGCCGGCAGTGCGGTGATCTCGTCGTGGTGCCACTGCAGGACATCCGGCGCCATCGGCACCCGGGCGAAGAGCGGATCGGCGTGCGCCACGTCCCGCCGGGCGACCAGCGCCGGGCCGAACTCCGGCCCGGCCGGGCTGGGTGCCACCGCACCGCCGTGCGCCGTCGCCAGCAGCTGCCCACCAAGACACACCCCGAGCGCGGGTACGCCATGCCGCACCGCCTTACGCAGCAACCCTTCCACCGCCGGGAACCACGGCGCGCCGGGCCTGCCGCCCGGATCCGGGTACGCCTGCTGGACGCCACCGAGCACGACCAACGCCGCGTAGCCGTCGAGTGTTTCGGGCAGCTCGGCGCCGGCGTGCGGCCGGCGCACCGCGAGCTCGAGACCGGCCTCGGTCAGCCACTCCCCCAGCCGCCGGACGTCATCGGTCGGGTCGTTCTCGATCACCAGCGCCGTGCCCACCCGATCAGGCTAGCGGTCCATCAGGCAAGCTACGGCGATGGACCGCGATGTGCTGCGGCCGGCCGCGCTGCGCCCGGGCGACCTCGTCATGCTCGTATCGCCGTCCGGGCCGACCCGCCCCGAACGGGTGGCCCGCGGCACCGAACTGCTCGAGTCCTGGGGGCTGCGGGTGGCTACCGCGCAGAACGCGTACGCCCGCAAGGGTTTCCTCGCCGGCACCGACGAGCAGCGGCTGGCCGACCTGAACGCGGCGTTCGCCGACCCGGCGGTACGCGGCATCGTGTGTACCCGCGGTGGCTACGGCGCGCAGCGCATCGTCGATGGCCTGGACCATCCGGCGGTACGGCGTGATCCGAAGGTGTTCGGTGGGTTCTCCGACATCACCGCGCTGCAGCTCGCGCTGTGGCGGGCCGCCCGGCTCGCCACGGTGCACGGGCCGGGGGCGGCCTGGCTCGACGAGCGGACCGGTCCGGCGTCGGCGGAGTCGCTGCGCGCGGCCCTGATGACCACGGAGCCGGTGGTGGTCACGCGCGATCTTGCGGAGGAGACCGCGCCGGTGTGCGTACCCGGGGTTGCCCACGGCACCCTGCTCGGCGGGAACCTCTGCCTGCTCGCGGCCTCGGTGGGTACGCCGGATCTGCCCGATCTGACCGGTGTCATCCTGCTCCTGGAGGAGGTCGGCGAGCCGCCGTACAAGATCGATCGGATGCTCACCCACCTGCGCCGCGCGGGCGCCCTCGCCGGCCTGGCCGGGGTGGCCATCGGGCAGTTCACCGACTGTGCTGACGAATGGGATGTTTCGGCCGCCGAGGTGCTCACCGATCGCGTTGGTGACCTAGGGATACCGGTACTCGGTGGGCTGCCGGTCGGGCACGGACCCGGTCAGCAGACTGTACCGCTCGGTGTGCCAGCGGTGCTCGATACCGTGGCCGGCACCTTGATCGTCGAACCGGCGGTCCGCTAGCCGCGCCCGAGGGTGTGAGAACCACCTCCGGTGGGTACGCAGAGGCCGGAGCTCCCTACTGGAGGTGCGCTGTGGTCAGGATTCCCAGCCTCACCATGTCGAGCGGGCGGCATGCGACGCCGGTGCTGGACCGCAAGGACGATACTGCTGAAAGATCGACGACCGAACTGAAGCCAGCCAAGCCGGCCCGGCGGGAATTGATCGCGCCGGTGGCGCGGCCGCGCGGCAGCATGCTCGCCACGCTGAGCCTGCTGCTCGGCGTGGCGTCTGCCGGCGCGGTGGCGACCGGCGTGCTCGCCGTACCCGGTGTCGCGGTCGGCCTGTTCACTACGCTGCTGGCCACCGTCGGAATCGCGGCGACCGCCCGGCCGCACGTCACCGGACGGATCAGCGCCCTGTTCGGCC
>DASRRF010000090.1:0-6725 GCA_035695905.1 Micromonosporaceae bacterium
TCGCCGCGATAGCCCGGCTCGGCCAGGCCGAGGAACTTCCGCACCGGCGACCACATGCCGTCGGCGGCGACCAGCCAGCGGGCTGAGACCGAGCCCAGGCCGGCGATCTCGGCGACGACGGTGTCGGCGTGCTCGGTGACGGCGGTGCAGGCGTGGCCGTCGAGCACCTTCACTCCCGCCCGGCGGGCGACGTCGAGCAGCGCGGCGTCGAGGTCGGTGCGGCGGGCCACGGCGGCGTACGTTCCGGCGTCCCGGGGCAGGGGAAAGGTGACCTCCCGCCCGGAGGGGGAGCGGACCACGACGTCGTCGACCACCTGCCACGACGCCACCGCGTCCGGCTGAAGCCCGAGGTCCTCGAGCAGCCGCAGCGCCCCGGTGGTCAGGCCGTCGCCGCAGATCTTGTCGCGGGGGAACGCCGCCTTGTCGACCAACGTGACCTCGAGCCCCGAGCGATGCAGGCGGATCGCCGCCGCCGCGCCGGCGGGACCGCCCCCGACCACCAGGACGTCGGTGTCGACGTTGTCGTCGCCGGGGGCCTCGGCGCTGGCATCCACCATCGGAACGACCCTAGCTAGACGGGCTAGCAGGTCATGCCTTCGCCCGGGCGATAAGTGGCCCGGAAGCGGTCCGAGTCGGTGTGCCCGTCGGGGTAGGTGCGGGTGCGGGTGGTGGTGACCACCTTGCAGGCGCCCGAGTCGGTCTCGGTGATGCCGGTCTGCTCGGCCGTCGCGTACGGCGTCGACCACAGCGTGATCGTGAGGCTGGTCGACGTGTACGAGGTGTCGATCAGCACGCCGTACTTCGAGTCGTTCTGGAACTTCAGGTCCAGCGACGGATAGAACACGGTCGCCTCGATCACCGACGGGTAGCGGCTGATGTAGTAGCCGTGCGGCTGGTGGTAGACGTCGACCATGGCGGCGTAGTAGCTGGCGTTGAACAGCGTGGTGGCGAACTGCGAGATGCCGCCGCCGACGTAGTTCTTGATCTTGCCGTCGATGATCACCGGCGCGTCGACGTACCCCTGGGCGTAGCTGCGCTCGCCGGTGTAGCCGTTCAGGCTGAAGCTCTTGTGGGGCAGCACCAGCGCGCCGTCCACCTCGTCGGCGACCACCAGGATGTTCTTGTTGCGGTCCTCGCCACCGTTGAAGTGGGTGGTGAAGCTGGAGATCTTCTCCTTTACCCCGAGCTTGCCGACCGTCGCCCTGGTCAGCTTCGGCTTGGCGTCGACGAAGCCGGCGGACACCTCCCGCGGCGCCGGCCGCCGCAGCACCGGCAGCAGCGCCGTGGTCAGCTTCGGCAGGTCGACGGCCTTGCCGACCGTCTCCCCGGTCGCGACGACCTTGCCGCCCTGGATCGACAGCTTCGCGTTCTTCGCCGGGATCTCGACCTTGGCGAACTCGTCCTTCGCCGCGGCGTGCAGCTTCTTGCCGTCGACCTTGGGTACGATCTCGCCGCGCTTGTCGGACTCCATCAGCAGGCTCTTCGCGATCGCCTGCGGCGGGATGGTGACCGTGCCCTTGTCGGTCTTGACCGTCACCGGCGCGGCGACCGCGGGCTTGGCCAGCTCGTCGAGCAGCTTGTCGACGTCCGCCTTGGTGGTCACCGCGTCGATCTCGACGATCGGGATCGTGACGGACTTGTCGCGCAGCCAGCCCTGCTGCAGCGCCTGCGCCGACCGGTCCGGATCCAGGCCCTTCCCGGCGCCCGGGTAAGTCGGCTTCGGAGTTAGGCCGTGGTACCGGATCGCGGGGCGGGTGATCTTCTCGGTGGACGAGGCCGCCAGCTTCTGCAGCGCGGCGTCCAGCTTCGCCGGGTCGACCGTCACCACCGGGTCGACCTTCCGCTCGCCGAACAGCACGGTGAACGGGTTCGGCCAGCTCTCGACGGCGTTCGCGGCGGTCGCGCGGTAGTCGACGGCGAGGCCCACGTCCTTGGGCTTGACCGTCGAGTCGGTCTTGCCGATGCGTACGGTCACGGGCTTGTCGACCCGGTTGCCGAGGCCGGCCTTGAGCGCGGCGGCCGCCTCCGCCTGGTCGCCGCCGCCGATGTCGACGCCGAGCACGGTGGTGCCCCGCGGCACCTCCCCGGCAAACGCCATCGTCGCGCCGGCGAGCGTCAGCAGGAGTGCCACCGCCGCGCCGCCGGCCACCGCCGGTATCAGCCACTTCCGCTTCTTCGCCGGTACGCCGGGCAGCCCGCCGTCACCGGGCGGCGCGGCGCCGTACGGGCCAGCGGGAGGCGGGTATCCGGGCGATCCCCAGCCGGGCAGTGCGGGAAGCACGCCGGTGGCCTGCTCCCAACCGGGCTGGCCAGTGGCCTGATCCCAGCCGGGCTGCCCGCCGGCCGGTGCGCCCGAGATCGGCTGAGTACCCGGGACCTGCTGGGTGCCCGAGACCTGTTGGGTGCCCGGAGCGGGCTCGAACCAGGTCACGGCCGGGATCTGGGTGGTGTCGTCCGTCTGTGGCGCGGGTGCGGCCGGCGGCGCCATCCGCGGTACGCCGCCCGGCAGCGTGGGCTCGTCGCCGAAGCTGCCGGCTCCTGGCAGCGTGGGCTCGTCGCCGAACGCGCCGGGTCCCGGACGGTCGACGCCTTCGGTGATCGGGCTGATGCCGTACCCGGCGGCTCCGGGCATGGTGCTGTCGTCGTCCGGCAGCGGGTGGCGGGGCGGGTCGTGGTGCGGCGTCCCGGTCTGGGCCGCTCGGTCGGGAACCGAGTCCGGAGCGCCGAGCGGGTCCGGGCGGTAGACCGGGATCTGGTCGGTGTCGTCGGACTGCAGGCCGAAACGGGGCGGTTCGGGTGACGCACTCACGGTGTCAACGCCTTCGTCTTGGGGGTAGCGCGGTGCCAGGCGGGAGACCTTCACGCGCGTGAGGCGCCGGTACGGGCGCCCGCGCCACATGGTAGAGCGATACCCCGCGCCGTGGCACGTCTGGCATACGGCACTGGCTGGCCAGTCTCGGACATCAGCGATCAGCCTGACCGAAACCTCTCATTGATGGGGAAGACGTACGAAGCAGGGCGAAGTAAACCCCGGCCGCGGCCGCCGCCGAACCGAGCAGCAACAGGGTCAGTGCGACCCAGTCGTTGCCGGCGAGCACCACATCGCCCTCGGACGTACCGCTGGCGAAGATCAGGATGACCACGAACCACAGCAGTGCCGGAAGCATCGCGGCCATCCGGTGCCGGGTGAGCCACAGCCCCAGGTACGGCAGCCCGGCGTTGGCCACCACGGCGAGCACCAGGGCCAGCGGCAGGTGCGTCCCGCCGACCCGCAGCGGCACCAGGAACGCCTCGACCACCGCGGTCAGCACCGACAGCCACGCCACCAGCACACCGCCGGCCACCCGGATCACGACCTCGCCGGCCGGGACCGCGCCGGCCCCCGGCGGTACGGCCGTGCCGGACCGCTTGCCGGAGGACGGCTTGTCAGTCGGGGCCGAGCGGGGGGTCACGCGGGGAGCGTATCGGCCGTCAACCGGACACGGTGGCGGGGACCACCACGCCGAGCCCGGCGAACAGGTCGTCCTCCAGGCCGTACCGGCCGGTGCCGGGGCCCCGCCGACCCTCGGCCAGGACGTAGTACTCCACGCCCAGCGTCTCCTCCCCGGCGGCGCCGGCCAGCGAGAACAGCCACGAGTTGGGCGGGATCTGGGTGGCGTGGGCACGGAGTGCGGCCGTCTTCGCCTCGGCGTGGTCGGTGCCGTCGATCCGCGCGGCGACCTCGTCGTCGGGCGTACCGAAAGGCAGCTCCGAAACGTCGGAGACACCGGCGAACGGGTTGTCCGCCGAGGCACTGAAGTGCTCCATGCCGGCGGCCAGCACGCTGCGCGGCACCGCGGTCCAGTAGACCTTCGCCACCTGGTGCGGCTCGCCGTCGCCGAAGCCCGGCTCGGCCGCCAGGGAAACCGCTCGCATCGCCACCCGGTGCGCCTGGATGTGGTCGGGGTGGCCGTAGAATCCGTTCGGGTCGTACGTGACGACGACCTGGGGTTTCGTCTCGCGGATCACCGATACCAGGTGGCCGGCGGCGGAGTCGAGGTCGGCACCCCAGAACGCGCGGGGATGGTCGTTGCTCGGCGTACCCGTCATGCCGCTGTCGCGGTATCGGCCGGCACCGCCGAGGAAGCGGTGATCCGTGACGCCCAACGCGGCACAGGCGACGGCCAGCTCCGCGATCCGGTAGCCGCCGAGCTGGTCGGCCTCGGCCGGCGCCAACAAGGCCAGCTCCGGTACGTGGATCTCGCCTTCTTCGCCGAGTGTGCAGGTCACCAGGGTCACCCGGGCGCCCCGGGCGGCGTAGTACGCCATCGTCGCGCCGGTGCCGATCGCCTCGTCGTCGGGATGCGCGTGCACGAACAGGACACTTGGAGAGGTCACGCCGGCCCACTCTACGCGCGGCGTACCGGTGGAACGGCTTGTTCAACTCGGTCCTAACCGCCACGATCGGAACGTGGATCCGCAGCAGGTCGACGCCACCCGAGCCGAGCCGTCCGCGATCGGCGTGTCCGACGACGGCTCCCGGGTGACGTACGTCCGCGGCGGCCAGTTGTGGCTGCTGGACATGGCGACCGGCACCGAGCGGGCCGTCGCCACCCCGGTGGCCGAGTACGACACCGACGCCCGCTGCCGCACCGCGGCGTACGTCTCGGGCGGGCGCCTGTTCCGGATGGCGTTGGGCAGCGGGTTGGCCGAGCCCGGCGCCGCGGTGCAGCTGCCGGTGTCGGGGCCGGCGCGGGATCCCCGGGTGGACCCGACCGGGCGCCGCGTCGCGTACCTGCGCGACGGTGAGCTGCGGGTGATCGACGAGTACGGCACCGACCACCTGCTCGCCGGCGAGGACGGCATCGTCTGGGGCGCCGCGGATCCCACGACGGCCGAGGTCTTCGGGCGCGACCGGGGCTACTGGTGGTCGCCCGACGGCGAACGGCTGCTCGCCACCCGGGTCGACCCCGCCGGGACCAGGCCGAGCCTCGGGGTGTCGGCCGCGCCGAGTGCCGGGGTGGCGGTGACCAGCCTGCACCTGCTGGACCTGGACGGGTTCTGGGTGGACGTACGGTGGGACCGCCAGGCGTACCCGCATCTGGTGGCGGTGACCTGGCAGCGACCGGGCGGGCCGTTGATCGCGGTGCTGCCGCGCAGTCAGCATCACGCCCTGGTGCTCGCGGTGGACGCCCGTACCGGCGAGACCCAGGTGCACGCCGAGCTGGACGATCCGCGCTGGGTGGCGGTCACGCCGGGTACGCCGGCGTACCTGCCGGACGGGCGGGTGGTGCTCGGCGGGGAGCTGTCGCTGGACGCGGTGGACACCCGCTGCCTGTTCGCCGACGGCACCCTGCTCACCCCGGCCACCCTGTACGTGCACCGGCTCGCCGGCATGCTCGCCGTCAACGAAGGTCCCGACTCACGTCCGGGACCTTCCACGTTGGCCGACCAGCACACGGTGGACCTGATCGTGGAGGCGAGCGAAGGCGAGCCGAGCGAACGCCACGTCTACCGGGTACGGCTGGTCGCGAAGTCCAGCCACCCCGAGGTGGCGCGGCTGACCACGGAGCCCGGCTGGCACACCGCTCACGGGTCCGGCACCACACTGGTGATCGCCTCGGAGTCGTTGGAGCACGCCGGGGTTCGGGCGACGGCGTACCGGAGTGGGGCGGAGCGGCAGATCCCGTCGCACCCGGCCGACGGGCTGCCGGTCCCCCGGCCGGCGTTGAGCCGGGTGACCGACCGGCGGCTGCCGTGCGGCGTGCTCTACCCGTACGACCACGTGGCGGGCCGCCGGTTGCCGGTGCTCGTCGCGGTCCAGGGTGGTCCGGGCCGCCAGGGCGTGGTCGCGGCCCGTGCCCGGTGGAAACCCCTCCAGTGGTACGCCGAGCAGGGCTTCGCCGTGGTGGTGCTCGACCCGCGCGGCACCCCCGGCAACTCGCCCAGTTTCGAAAAGGCGATCTACCGCCGGGTCACCGACGTGCTGCTCACCGACCACACCGAGGGGCTGGTCGCGATCGCCGCCAAGCACCCCGATCTGGATCTGGAACGCGTGGCGATCCTCGGCGCCGGCATCGGCGGTTCGGTGGCGGTCGCGGCGGTGCTGCGCCACCCCGAGGTCTTCCACGCGGCGGTGGCCGACGCCCCGATCGTCGACTGGCACGCCCTGCCGGTCGCGTACGCCGAGCGCTTCCTCGGCCCCGCCGACGACAACCCGGAGGTGTACGCCCGCCACGACCTGGTCGCCGAGGCCGCGGAGACAGGAGCCGGCGCGCGGCCGTTGTTGCTGGTCAACCGCGAGGTGGGCGGCCAGACGGCCCGGCTCGGCGAAGCGCTGCGAGACGCCGGTCACCGTTGTGAAATGTTCTCCGGACCGGACGCGACAAACGATCATTTAGTGGGGTTCATTCGGCGTTCGCTCGGAGGTGGGCCGTGACGACATACCTGGTCACCGGTGGCACAGGTTTCCTCGGCAAGCATCTGCTGCGGCGACTGCTGGCCCGCGACGACGGCGACCGGGTGTACGCCCTGGTACGCGAGCGCTCCGCCGACCGGCTGCGCGGCATGGCGGCGAGCTGGCCCGGCGGCGGGAAGCTGAGCCCCCTGGTGGGCGACCTGACCGCGCCGCAGCTCGGCCTGGCCGACGACACGGTCGCCGACCTCGCCGGCCCGGTCGACCACCTGGTGCACCTGGCCGCGATCTACGACATGACGGCGTCCGAAGAGTCCAACCGGGCGGCCAA
>DASRRF010000091.1:0-2374 GCA_035695905.1 Micromonosporaceae bacterium
CGATCGCTGACCGGGTTGGCCACCTCCTGCGCGGGAGCCAGCGCGATTGCCGGGATCCGCTTCTCGTTCAGGATCTTCGAGGAGGCCATGATGCAACTGCTGCATGCGCCGGTGATGATCGCGGTGACCTCGGTGTTGTTCGCGAACTCGGCCACGTTGGTCAGCGACAGCGTGCGGTCCGACCGGTTGTCCTTGTAGATCAGTTTGATCTTCCGGTGGCCGAGTACGCCGCGCTGGTTGACCTGGTCGATCTTCAGTTCCAGGGCGCGGCGGTACGCCGTACCGACGGCCGCGGTGGCCCCGGAGAGCTCCAGATCCGCGGCGATCACGATGTCCCGGGTGTCCTCGGACGGTGCGGTGAGCTGGCAGCCGGCCGTTGTGACGGGAATCGATAGAAATAGCAGGGCGAGCGCGACGGAACGCGAGGGACGCACCGCGGACCTCCTCGGTCCTAACGTGAGCGGATCCAAACCGTCAAAACCTTGCCAACGGCGTGCCCCGCGGTCAAGGGGTCGAATGCTGGCGGTACCTGCGCTGGGACAGACAGTCCACACTGTGGGCACGGCTGTTTCACCGGCGGTTCGCCCAACCCGTCGGTAACCACCGTAATGATGCAGGTCAAAGGCTGGATTGGCGGATCTCCAAGGACTCCCGCCCGCGCGCTTCGCCGCGGTCCGACCGTTTCCTGCCCGGCTGAGGCTTCCGTTAGGCACATCCAACGTGATGAAATGCCGGCCGTGCCGCGTGTGACCGCGGGATGCTGGCCGGCGTCCGCCGGAGGGTCACGTGCGGGGCGCAGCGTGACGGAGGCGGCATGCCGTATGCGCGAGGAGTAACCACGAGCGAGTTCGGCCATCACGGCTGGACCCGCTCCCGGCGCGAGCCCCGCAGTTGCGAAATGACCGGGACCGGTACGTGCGAAACGAAGGTTGGAACCGTGACCACGAGGAGTCGGCGGAAGGCGGAAGCGTGACTGCGCGAACGAGCGGGAGGAAGCCCAAGGCCCGATCTGCGCGCGGCGCCCCGCGCAGCGTTGCGCCGCGCCGGTTCCTGCGCGGCCTGCGGGATGCCCGGATCAGATCGAAGCTCGGTCTCATCTTGGTGGTCCCGGTCTTGACGATCGTGAGCCTGGCCGGTCTCCGCCTTGTCGACAGTGGACGCCGGGCGATCGACGCCGACCTGGTGGGCTCGCTGACCACGTTGGCGGCGAACGTCTCCGGCCTGACCCACGAACTGCACCACGAACGGATGGCCGGCGCGGTGTTCCTGGCCAACCCGAAGGAGTCACCCGAGGCGTACAACCGTGCGGCCAAGAAGGCGGACGACTGGATCGCCAAGTACACCGCGGGCCGGGCCGAGCTCGGTACGGTGCCGGAGAGCGTGGCCGAGCGGCTGCGCCGCATCGACGAGCACCTGGCGACCCTGACCGCCACCCGGCAGGAGGTGCTGGCCCGGCAGAACGCCTCGGTGGCGCAGGTGGTGCTGCGGTACGGCGTGGTGATCAGCGACCTCATCGCGTACCGCGAAGAGGTGGCCCCGATCGCCGGGGACAGCCAGCTCGCCGGCGAGCTGCGCGCGGCCGCCGCGTTCTCCAAGGCCAAGGCGGCCGCGATGGAGGAGCAGGCGATCGCGTACGCCGCGTTGAAGGCCGGCGGCCACCTCGACGACGAGCAGTTCTCCTCGTTCCTCGCCACGTTGACCGGGCAGCAGGAGGCACTCGTCGCGTTCACGCTGGCGGCCACGCCGTTCCAGCGTTCGCTCGTCGAGTCCTCGGTGACCGGCGACGCGATCCAGCTCGCCGACCACATGGCGACCGAGCTGACCCGGTCGGTCGGCAGTACCGCACTGGTCACCGCGAACGAGGTGTCCAGCGCGGTCGGGGCGATCACCGACCTGATGCGGTGGACCGAGGAGCGGCTGGACCGCCGGCTGATCGAGGATGCCACCGCGCTGCGCACCGCCGTACTCCGGGAGGTCTTCATCGAGTCCAGCGTGGTGCTCACCACGCTGGTGTTGGCGATCTCGTTCGCCCTGCTGCTGGCCCGGTCGATGGCCCGCTCGCTGGGCCGGCTGCGCGAGGGCGCGCTCGGGGTGGCCCAGCGCGACCTGCCCGAGGCGGTGGCCCGGCTGCGCGACGTACAGAGCCTGGGCGAGAACAGTCCCGAGCAGATCGCCAAACAGGTACGCGACCCGATCGCACTGACCAGCCGCGACGAGATCGGCCAGGTGGGACAGGCGTTCAACGTGGTTCACCGGGAGGCGGTCCGGGTCGCGGCCGAACAGGCGGCGCTGCGTACCAGCGTCTCGGCGATGTTCCTGAACCTCGCCCGGCGCAGCCAGACCCTGGTCGACCGGATGATCGGCGAGCTGGACC
>DASRRF010000092.1:0-5172 GCA_035695905.1 Micromonosporaceae bacterium
GACCACGTCTCATCTTCCCGCAGACCGCCGCGGAAAGTTAGCAGGAACCAAGGTCCTCCCAGACTCCCCATTCTCCGGTCGTCCCCGGCTCCTCGCCCTGCGTCCACCACTTGGCCCGCCACTTGTGGCCGTTGTGGCTCACCTGCAATCCACCGGTGTAGACCGCGGTCGCGGTCCATTCGGTCAGGCCGCCACAGCCGGCCGGCGGGGTGGTCGGCGGCGGGCTGGTCGTGCCGGCGCACGGGCCGCGATCCTCCCAGACGTCCGCCGTACCCGGGGTCTCGCCCTGCGTCCACCACTTCGCCCGCCAGGTGTGGCCGTTGAACGACGCCTCCATCCCTCCGGTGTAGACGGACGTGGCGTTCCACGCCGGAGCGGTACACGCCGGCGGTGGGGCGCTCGTCGGCGGCGGGCCGGTCGTCGGCGCCGTACCGCCGCGCGCGTAGTCGGCGGCGAGCGCGTACGTCGTACCGCCGAACGTCAGCGTGAAGTTCGCCGGGCCGGAAATCGGCAGGACGTAGTTCAGGGTCACCTCCGCGAACCCGCCCGGCGCGATGGCCGCCGGCACGTTCAGCCGTACCCGGTGGAAGTTGCTCTGCAGGCCACCGACATTCGGCCCGGAGTGTCCACTGGAGACCAATGTGAGCGCCCAGCCGGACTGCTGACCCATGTTGCTCGGCGCCGACGTGCCGTAGTCGAACTCGAGCTGCGCGCCCTGCGGGATGGACAGCGTGGAGTTGTTCACCACCCGCAGCTCCGGGTTGATCGGGTAGTTGTTGTCGCCGAGCGCGAACCCGACCATCTGGATGCCCACGTTGAGGGCGACCGTCGGCATGGTCCGGTCCGCCTTCGCCGCACCGGCCAGCGGCGCCGCCGCGAACTTGTCGTACAGCAGGTTGGTCAGCGTGTTGCCCATGAAGTACTCGTTGCGCGTACTGTCGAACGCGTAGTCGCCGGCCAGCTCCCAGATCATGATGCCGCCGGCGCCCTTGCTCACCACGTAGTCCGCCTTGGTCGCGAGCGACTGATCGTCCTCAGTGGACAGGAAGACCTGCTTCTGCGCGTTCCACAGCCAGGGTGCAACCAGCGCGCTGGAGTAGTTGCGGGCGTACGAGCCGGTGAGTGTGTCGGTCGGGTCGGTGGCCGGGGTCAGTCCGTACGCGGTGAGGTAGCTTCCTTGCCGGCCGTCCAGCAGGTTCTTCGCGTGCCACAACGGGTTGACCCCGGACGGCACCTCCTGCCCGTTCTCCTCGTCGTGCCACAGGTTGTCGATGCCAATCGCGCCGTTGCCGCACGGCGTGGTGGAGCCGATGTTGGATCCGGTACCCGCCGGGCACCTGGTCTGGTCCGGTAGAGCGGCCCTGCCCCACAGTCCGTTGGTACCACCGGTGACGCCGCGCCAGCCGCGGGTGTAGTACGGCACACCGATGTTCACCCGGCCGCCGGGCACCGAGCCGCGGAAGTAGTGGTACGCCCAGTCCGTGTTGAGGTATCCGATGCCCTGGTACGCCCCGTACACGCCGGCCGTGGACAGCTCGGCGTCGTCGCCGTTGTCGTACAGCGCCGCGTTCGGGCCGACGAAGTGGTTCCACGAGCCGTGCAGGTCGTACGACATCACGTTGATGTAGTCGAGGTACTGCGTTGCCTGGTACGACTCCATCCCGCGCAGCAGCCAACCCGATGCCGGCGCGGCGACGGTCAGCAGGTAGTACTTCCCGTCCGCGGCGGCCGCGGTGTCGAGCTTCTCCCGTAGCGTCTTCATCAGCGTCTGGTAGCTCGCGTTCAGCCCGGCCCGTTTGGCATCGGCCTGCGCGAAGTCCAGCGGGTTGCCGGCCTTGTTGTTCGACGTCGGGTACTCGTAGTCGATGTCCACGCCGTCAAAGCCGTACGCCCGCAGGAACGCGACCACCGAGTCGGCGAACGTGGTGATGCCGGCCGTGTTGACCGTGTTGCTACCGGTCGTGGTCATCCGGTAGAACCCACCACTGTCCACTCTGGAGCCGCTGGCGTCGAAGAACCCGCCGGTCTCCGCCCAGCCACCGACGCTCACCAGCGTGCGTACGTTCGGGAACTGTTTCTTGAACTTGTTGAGCAGGTTGAAATGCCCGGTGTAGGGGTACTGCGGGTCCATCTCCGCCCCGGCCACCCCGGGCCAGGTCATGTTGGTGGCCTCGGTGCCCACCCCGATCTTGTTCTGCCCATCGACGTGGGCGAACGCGTAGTTGATGTGGGTCACCTTGCTCCACGGGATGTTGCTGGCCAGGTATGCCGGCCGGCCATCCTTGCCGTGCCGCCAGGAGGTGAAGTATCCGATGATGCGGCGGCCGTGCCCGGCGCCGAGCTTCTCCCGCCCGGTGGTGTCGTAGACCGTGCAGTACGGCGCAGCCACCCCGGGAGTCCGGTAGAGGCCGTCGGGGCGGCAGGCCTCGTTGTCCACCTCGGCGGAGCCGGCCCGGCCGGTCGCGACGACGGCAAGTGCGGTGCCGAGGACGGCGGTGAGCACGGCGATGGCGACGTGCAGGATTCTGGTGCGCCGCATGGGCCTCACCCCTGGCGTAAGAGAATGTTAAACAAACCTAACTATTTAGGTTTGCTCAATAGATACCAGGGCCAATGGCTTATGGCAAGAGGGAGGCCTGACAGTTGGTACGGGCTCAGCTGGTCGGCGCGTCCGGAGGCAGCGGCGGCTCCGGCGAGACGATCTTCCGGTCCAGCCAACCATCCCCGTTGTCGTCGAACATGTGGGTCTCGAAGCGGCCGTCGCGGTTCTTGTCGTAGTCCGCGGCGTCCACGAGGCCATCGCGGTCATAGTCATGCCCGACGAAATCCGCCCGGCCGTCATGGTTCATGTCGGCGAGGATGTCGACGCCGCCATCGTCGCGCTGGACGTACCAGTGCTTGTCCCATTGGCCGTCGCCGTTCACGTCGACCCGGGTGTGGTAGTGCTCCGGGGGCGGGCCGGCCAGCGGCGGCATCGCCGACGACGCCGGATCAGCGCCGGCGCCCATGGCGTCCCCGATCCCGCTGGTGCCGCCGCCGCTGTCGGCCGCCCCGAACCCGACGTTGCTGATCCGCTCCCCGATCAGGCCGCTGAGCCGATCGTCCAGGGCGCCACCGAGCGGACCGCCGTGCAGCGCGCCGCCGCCGGGATCGGTCCAGAGGCTCTCCCCCATGCCGGGAACGCCGTCCGGTGCGGCACCCACGCCCTGCCCGATCAGGTCACCGTCCGGCCCGCCGAAGCCCTCCGCGGCGGGCCCGCCGGCACCACCGAACCCGGACTGGGCGGCCGCCTGCGCGGCACCGAAGCCCGCGTGCGTACCGGGGAGCGCCTCGCCCAGCCCGGCCGCCCCGGCCAGCGGCGCGAGCAGGCCGAACATGCTCGCCTTGCTGGTCCGCTCCTCGACCGCGCTCTGGCCCCCAGCGTCCGCGCTGACCTGCGCGGACAGCAGCGCGATCTCGTCCGGACCCAGCTGGTAGCCGGCCAGCGCCGCTGACGGATCCGCGGCCAGAGACACCGCAAACGAGGGATCGTTCAGCAGCCGCTCCAGCGCGGCGTCAAAGTCGGTCATGGTCGTACTCCTCCCGGGGTGAGCACCACCACGGTATGCCCTCGGGGCCACCCGTACGGGGGCCATGGCGTGGCAACCAATGAAGATGATCTGGAGCTGACTACCATCCGGGCATGTCGCAGCGGTGGGCACGGTTCTGGTTCGGGGTGACCGCGGCCTTCGTCGTTGTCGGTTTGGCGATTCAGCTGCTTGTTTCGGCGACCAGCACCGAGGGCCATTTCACGTCGCCCGCCGCGCGCGTGGTGAACGTGTTCTTCTTCTTCACCATCGACTCGAACATCATCGTCGGGGCGACCACGCTGCTGCTGGCGATCCGGCTCCGGCGACCCTCGCCGGTGTTCCGGTCGTTCCGACTGGCGGGCATCGTCGGCATCGCGGTCACCGGAATCGTCTACCACACGGTGCTGGCCGGTCTACATGAGCTGCACGGATGGGCGCTGGTCGCCGACCTGATCCTGCACACGTGCGTACCCATCCTGGCGGTTGTCAGTTGGTTGGTTTTCGGACCGCCGGCTCGCACATCGTGGTCCGAGGCGGGCTGGGCGTTGGTCTTTCCGCTGATCTGGCTTGTGGTCACCCTGGTGCGCGGGCGGATCGTCGACTGGTACCCGTACCCCTTTGTCGATGTCATCAAGTTGGGCTACGGCCGGGTGACGCTGAACTGCCTGGGGGTAGCGGTCGCGTTCCTGGTGATAACGGCCCTGGCTGTCGCGCACGACAGGTGGCTTGCCCGGCGGCAGGCCCGGTTGGGGAAACCATGACGGTGCAGATCGTGTACGAAACGCACTCGGTGACCGAGGACAACGAGGCGGGCATCGCGACCGGCTGGCTGCCCGGCAGGCTGTCGGCCTACGGCCGGGAGTGCGCACGGCTGCTCGGCGAGCGGCGCCGCAACGACAACATCGCCGCTGTCTTCAGTTCCGACCTGGCCCGGGCGCCCGAGACAGCGGCGATCGCGTTCACCGGCACCAGAATCCCGGTGTACTTCGACTCCAGGCTTCGCGAGTGCAACTACGGCGCTCTCAACGGCGCGCCCGTTGAGACGGTGGCTGCCCAGCGACTGGGTCGCATCGACGAGCCATTCCCCGGCGGGCAGAGCTACCGCCAGGTGGTCGATGCGACCCGCTCGTTGCTGGCCGACCTGGCGTCGGGCTGGGACGGCCGCAGGATCGCGCTGATCGCGCACTCCGCGAACCGGTGGGCGCTGGATCACCTGCTCGGCGGTCAGCCGCTGGAAACCGTCATGTCCGCCCCGTTCGCGTGGCGGGCGGGTTGGGAGTACCTACTCCCGAGCTAGGCCGGCTTCGGAGGTCGGCCATGTGTTCACGCAAGTATGTCTCAGCGCAATGAATATGGCGCAGAGACATACTGGGCAGAATCGATGCCGCCGGATCCGGGGTCAGTCAAGCTCCGGCATGGGTACCGGTTGCGGCCGCGGGCGGCACGTTCCACATTGGACAGCGTCTTCCACGACGAGGCCCTCGGTGCGTTGCCGGCTGGCGCTGCGGTGGACTTCCAGGAGGTACGGCCCGAAGCGGGCGTGATCCTCGCACAGCCCACGACCGCAGAAGCGACACGTCCCTCGCGCCGCCTTAGCGCAGAA
>DASRRF010000093.1:0-3577 GCA_035695905.1 Micromonosporaceae bacterium
GAGGCCTCCTATGTGGACCAGGTCCCGCAGGACTCGCGGCGTTACCTGACCGGTGCCGGTCAGGCGGGCCGGCAGGCCCGTGACGCCGGCGCCCGGCACCTGGTGCTGACGCACCTGGTGCCGGGCACCGACGTCACCGCCGCCCCGGCCGCCGCAGCGGCCGGGTACGACGGGCCGATCGGCATCGCGACGTCCGGTCTCGTCGTCGACCTGTCCTGAGCCCGCCGCCTACTTGATCAGGACGCGTACCAGGCCGACCACGTCACCGTCCTCGCGCCCGGTGGTGAGGCCGATGGCCTTCAACGCGGCGATGTCGCCGCGCTCCTGCGCGTTGAGACCGGCGTTGTCAACCAACCGTTGTACGTCCATATAGAACACTGCGGTGGCGTCGCCCGGCGCACCGGCGAGCGTCTGGCGGTACAGCTCCTGGCCGCCGAGCGTACCGCCGCCGGCCCGGTAACCGCTCGTCTTGAGCTGCACCTTGGTGCCCTCCGTGGTCACCGTGACCGCGCTGCCGAACCTCTTCAGCGCCTTAGCCAGCGCGTCGGCCTTGTCGGCGGAGGTGACGTCCGCGGTCGCGGACAGGCCCGGTGTCCTACCGGACAGCGTGCTCACCGCGATCGTGAACCGCGCGTCGGACAGCGCCGCGAACGCCTTGCCTATCGCGTCGAACTGCTCGGTCATCTCGCGCATCTCCTTGAGCGGGTCCACGCCCGGCGGAAGCTCGACGCCCGGCGGTAGCTCCGGGGTGAGATCGACCGGCGGCTTGAACTGGCCGGCCGCGGAGCTCGTGTCGCCCACCTGGAACGCCGCGGCGATGGCCGTGTCGCCGGGCAGGGCGTCCACGGTGGCTCGCAGATCACCCTTTGTCTTCGGCGCGGTCAGGCTGGTGCCGAAGCCACGGAACCGGATGTCAACGCCGTCGTTGGTCGCCAGCGCACCGATAATCACCGTGCCCTTGAGATCCTTGAGGATGCCGGTGCTGACCGGATCCCCCGGGAAGAACAGGCTTGGGGGGAACGGGAAGTCCTCGGGGTCGAGCCCCTCCTTCTCGAACATCCCGGACGAGATCTCGCGCAACGCGTCGCCGGCCCGCGTGAGGTCGGCCCAGCCGAGTGCGGTCTGCTGGCCCGGCAACCAGTCGACGCCCTGCCGGAACGACGCCGCCTGCGCCAGGCTCTCCCGCTGCGCGTCCTTGGCGGCGGTATCCGTGGCCGCCTGCGCACCCTTGTCACCGGTCGCAACGAGGGCGTAGCCATCGCGCAGGACAAAGCCGAACTTGTCGGAGCCCTTCCCCTGCTGGATCGCGGTGAGTCCGGCGCGGGCCGCCTTGTCGTCCTTGGACGCGAGGGCCACCAGACCGTACGGCTGCTTGCCATCGACCCACAGCCCGACGCCGATCCGCTCGGCGAACCAGGGCTCGACATTCGCCCGGTACGACGACTCGCTGATGTCGAGCGCGTCGAAGATTCCCTTCTTCAGCTCGTCAACCGCGTCCTTGCCATTGCGCTGCGGGAACTTCTTGACCAGGTTGTTCACTTTCAGGCGCTGACCGTACCCGGGAGAGAGGTCGATGCGCGCGAAGGCCGTGACGGTCGACGGCATGGCCTCCTCGGGTTGTGCCCCTGAGCCGACCCACAACCTGACGCCGGCGTACGCGGCCGCGCCGGCGACCAGCGCGACGACCGTGGCGACCGCTATCAGGACCGGCGCCCGCCGCCGGCGCCGGCCGTGGCCGAACGCCGACTCGGCCGGTGCGAGCGGCACATCAAGCGCCGGGGCGCTGCCTTGCCAGGCGGTCGGCGGATAGCCCGGCTGCGCTGGCAGATGCGTTGGTGGAACAGCCTCGGACGGGTACGACCACGGATCCGGCTGGGGGTTTTCGTTCACGATCGTCCTCGGCTTCCAGGCTGTCGGCGTCCGGGGGTGGCGCCAAGCCCGATGGTAGTGCCGGGGTGCGACATGCGTCGTCCGGGAAGTCGTCCGGGAAACGGCGGTGGCAGCCACCGGTGGTGCCGCGTTACAGCCCGGACAGCCGCTGCCCGGCCCGGACCACGGCCATCGCGTGGCGATCGCCCGGGCGCCGGCCCATCCGCTCGATCGGGCCGGAGACCGAGATGGCGGCGATGACCCGGCCGGTCCGGTCCCGGATCGGGGCGGAGACGCTGGCAACACCCGGCTCCCGCTCGGCCACACTCTGCGCCCAGCCGCGCCGGCGTACCTCGGCAAGGGTCCGTCCGGTGAACTTGCAGCGCGGCAGCAACGGCATCACGGCCTCGGGCGGCTCCCAGGCCAGCAACACCTGTGCGGCCGAGCCGGCGGTCATCGGCAGCACCGCGCCCACCGGAACGGTGTCCCGCAGGCCGCTGGCCCGCTCGGAGGCGGCGACGCAGATGCGCTCATCGGCCCGGCGCAGGAACAGTTGCGCGCTCTCCGCGGTGGCGTCGCGCAGCGCGGCCAGCATCGGCTCGGCCGCGGTGAGGAGCACATCGGGCGCCGCGTTGGCCAGCTCACCGAGCCGGGGACCGGGGCGCCAGCGGCCCTGCGCGTCCCGCACCAGCAGGCGATGGATCTCCAGGGCCTGGGCGAGGCGGTGCGCGGTGGCCCGCGGAAGCTTGGTGCGCTCGACGAGCTCGGCCAGGCTCGCCCCGTCCACGCACGCGGCGAGGATCACCACGGCCTTGTCGAGAACCCCGACACCGCTGATACTGTGTCCCACGCAGCGAAACATACCTCCCAAACTTTAGGATGTCCAGATGGTGGGAGCGACCAAACGAACCCTGTCGGAGAAGGTCTGGGATGCCCACGTGGTGCGGTCGGCGGCCGGCGAGCCGGACCTGCTCTACATCGACGCGCATCTGGTTCACGAGGTGACCAGCCCGCAGGCGTTCGACGGCCTCCGGCTGGCCGGGCGCCGGGTCCGCCGCCCCGACCTCACCCTCGCGACCGAGGACCACAACGTTCCCACGCTGGGCATCGACCTGCCGATCGCCGACCCGGTCTCCCGCACGCAGGTCGAGACGCTGCGCCGCAACGCGGACGAGTTCGGCATCCGGATCCACACGCTCGGCGACCCGGACCAGGGCGTGGTGCACGTGATCGGCCCGCAGCTCGGCCTGACGCAGCCGGGGATGACCGTGGTGTGCGGCGACAGCCACACGTCCACGCACGGCGCGTTCGGCGCGATCGCGTTCGGGATCGGCACCAGCGAGGTCGAGCACGTGCTGGCCACCCAGACACTGATGCAGGCCCGGCCGAAAACGATGGCCGTCACGGTCGACGGCGTACTGCCGGACGGTGTCTCGGCCAAGGACCTGGTGCTCGCGACGCAGTGCCTGCTCCAGCGCAAATCGAAGAACTTCCGTGTGAACTCTGATGGACGGCTGCCGGCGGGGGTCACCGCTAAGGACATGATCCTCGCCGTGATCGCCAAGATCGGCACCGGCGGCGGCCAGGGCTACATCGTCGAGTACCGCGGCGAAGCGATCCGGGCACTGAGCATGGAAGCCCGGATGACGATCTGCAACATGTCGATCGAGTGGGGCGCGAAGGCCGGCATGATCGCGCCGGACGAGAC
>DASRRF010000094.1:0-3966 GCA_035695905.1 Micromonosporaceae bacterium
GATCCGGCCGCACTCGTCCGGCTACGGCCGGCCGGGGCGGACCGGGTCGAGCTGTGGGCGCGGCTGCCGTGGGATGTCCTCGTCACCCGGGTAGTTGGTGGCACCCGCGCGGTCGAGGGCACGGCGCCGGCGGACGTCACGGTCGAGGCCCGCGCGCTGCTCGCCGGCCTGGCCGCCGGGTCGCTGCCGGCCCGCCACGACGAGCGGTGGCACTGGGCGTTGCCGCCGGGCGGCGGCCTGGTCGTCGAGTCGGTCCCCGCCGCGCAGCTGCGGGTTCTGGGGTCGGCGGCGGAGCAGGCGGTACGGGACGCAGCCGCGCACGGCGTGGGCGGCCGGACGGTCGGCGAACGGGCAGTACGCGACGCTTTGCTGGACCACGTGGCGATTGTGGCGGCCGCCACTGTGAATAAGTCCACAAAGGAGCAAATTTCAGTACCACAGCGACTGGTGCAGGCCGTGGTGCGGATGGGTTTCCTGCGTACGAGCCCCAGTGACGACGAAACTCCGGTGCGTATTCTGGTGTCCGGGCGCTTTGTCGGACTTGCTGCGGAGTATGGCGTTGCGTGGCGTCAGCGAATGTCAGGACTCTCCGTACGGGCCATCGTCCAAACGGCTGAACCGCATTAGCCAATCGGCTAGGTCAGGTCGGTGTGGGGCTGCCTACGCCAAGCTATCCGGGTAGCGTCTGGGCTCGGATCCACGCACCGTCAACGGGTGGATCCGCTGTGTTGCATATCTGTATGGCCGCCTCCCCCGGTCGTGCGGTGTGTTTGGACCCCGATGGGTTGGACCCTGATGGTGCGAGGTAGTCGAGGAGTGCGAGCTATGCCGTGGTGGCCATGGCGCGGCGAACAGGCCGGCGGCGAGACAGTGACGCGACGCGGACGGCAGACGGAGTCGTCCGTACGGGTCGACGTACCAGAGCAGCGGAGTCCGGCGGACAGCGCCGTACCCTCCGATCTGTCCACATTGGACTGCTTGCCGGTGGGGACTCCGCCGGTCGTGCCGGTCACCATGGTGACCCTCCAGCGCATCACCGACACGCTGGACCTGCTCGACATCCGCTACCTTGCCGACGGCGACGGCAGCCTGCTGGCCATGTGGGAACGGCACGCGGTGCTGTTCACCCTCGAAGGCCCCGAGGACGAGATCCTGGTGATCCGGGCGCGCCCGCACGGAACGGTGCCACCGGACTGGGCGGACCACGCGTACCGGGCGGTGAACGAGTGGAACCACACCCGCCGGTTCTGCAAGGCGTACGTGGGCGATCCGACCGAGCGCGGGCAGCTACCGATCTACGCCGAGATGCAGGTACCGCTGCGTTCCGGCGCACACGACGCGTTGCTCGTCGAGTTGGTGGACTGCGCGGCCGCGGTTGCCACGACGTTCGTCGACTGGCTGCACGACGAGGGCGCGCTGCTGTAGCGCGCCCTGGGCTTTCAGCCGGGCTTCGGCCCGGCTGAAGCGGCGCCCGGCCCGAGCCCGGCTTCAGCCGGGCGGGAACAGGCCGATCCGGCCGTGGTACTCGTGCCCCAGCCGGTCGGTGTCGGAGCCGACGTAGAGCCCCTCCGCGGCCGCCGCGAACGCGCGTACCCCGACCCCGCGGCTACGGGTTGGGTTCCAGGCCAGCGCGAGGCCGGTGTCCGGGTCGATCGCCGCGATGCCGATCCGGGACACCGCGCCCGGGCCGGCCGTCTCGTGGCCCTGCGGGTTGTCCATCCACCGCTGGTGCCCGCCGACGTAGACCGCACTGCCGGTCACCGACACCGCGTAGAGCGAGTCGCCACCGGTGTAGTTGACCCAGGTCGGATCGTGTCCGCCCCGGCCGGCCGTGTCGAACCGGGCGGCCGTGTCGCACATCCGCTTGCTGCCGGTCATCCGGCCGGTGGCGACCACCACGAAGTACGAACCGTCCGGCGCGAAGTCGACCCCGCGCAGGTAGGTGTCGAAGCTGGACCGGCAGCGGGTGGCGTACACCGGGGTGTACCAGTCGGCCACGTCGCCGGTCCCGGCGTCCAGCATGACCAGCTGCGCCCGGGGCAGCCCGGCGGCCTCGCCGATCGCGCCGATCGCGACCAGCCGCGCGCCGTCCGGCGACACGGCCAGGCCCTCGACCTTGGTACGGTCCATCCGCGGCGCGGCCAGCCGGGCGTCGAAGCCGGGGTCCACCGCGCCGGAGCCGCCGTCCAGCCGGGCCAGCGCCGTACGCCGCACGCCGGCCACCGCGCTGAACGTACCGCCGGCGTAGACCGACCCGTTCGCGGCCGCCAGCGCCCGTACTTCACCCCAGTTCAGGTACGCCTGGAACGCGGGTACCCGTTCGCCGCCGGCCACCCGTAGCTGGGCCAGGCCCCGCTGCGCCACGCCGTTGACGGTACGGAACGCCCCGCCGGCGTAGACCGTGCCGCCGGGGCCGGCCGCGAGCGCGTAGACCGGGCCGTCCACGTCCGGCACGAAGCCCGCCCGTACCGCCCCGGTACGCCGGTCGAAGGCGAACAGGAACCAGCGGTCGTAGCTGGTACGCCCGGAGGGGTCGGTGACCGTGGAGAAGTCCCCGCCGACCACGACGGTGTCGCCCACCACGGCGATTGCCCGTACCGAGCCGTCACCCACGTGCGGCGTCCAGTCCACCGGGTCGTCCGAGACCACCCGGGGCTGGGCGTGGTCGGCCGCGGCCGGTAACCCGGCGAACGTGGCGGCGAGCAGGACGGTGGCGGCGATCAGGCGGCGCATGAGACTCCTCGGCGGCAGGTTCCACCGGGACAACGAGCCAGCGCGGCGGCCCGCTACGCGGGAGACTACGTCGGCGCGTCCATCGTGTTCACCATGAACAGGGCCGCCTTCTCCAGGTACCTCCAGAGCGTCGCGTCCTGCTCCGCCGGCAGGCCGAGCGAGTCGACTGCGGTGCGCATGTGGCCGAGCCAGGCATCCCGCTCGGCCGGACCGATCGGAAAGCCGGCGTGGCGCATCCGTAGGCGGGGATGCCCACGCTGTTGCGAGTACGTCGCCGGGCCGCCCCAGTACTGCATCAGGAAGAGGGTCAGCCGCTCGGTGGCCGGGCCGAGGTCCTGGTCCGGGTAGAGCGGCCGGAGTACCGGATCCGTGGCGACCCCGGCGTAGAACTCGGCCACGAGCTTGCGGAAGGTCGGCTCGCCGCCGATTGCGTCGAAGAAGGTCACCTCGCTGGTCACCCGTCCCATGGTGCCAGGACCCGCCGGCCGCGCCACGTAGCAGGCGGCCACCCGGGAGGGCGCTAGACCGGCGCCTCGACCGGACCGGGCCGGTGCCGGCCGGGCCGCGGGGCCGGCGCCGCCGATTCGGCCGTCGCCGCGCTGATCGCCTCGGCCACCGCACCGGAGCTCGGCCAGCGCAGCCAGATGATGCCCAGCAGGAGTACGCCGGCCAGGCTCCACCCGCCGACCACGGTCGGGATGTCGAACTGATCGGCGAGTACGCCGGTGGCGAGCACGGCGACGCCCTGCATGACCTGAACGCCGCTCTGCATCACGCCGAACGCCCGGGCCCGGTAGCCGGCCGGCAGCGCCTGGACGAACAGCCCGTTGGCAGCGGGCATCATGCCGGCCACGGCGAACCCGCAGAGCGCCACCATGATCGCCAGGGGTACCACGGAAGGCTTCAAGAACGCCGCCACCAGGGCCAGCGGTGCCAGTACCGCGAATGGCTGGATCAACCGCCGGCGCAGGTCGGGCCGGACCAGCCGGCCGATGATCACGCCGCCGAGGATGAACCCGGTCGGGCCGGCCATCATGATGACGCCCTGGATCCAGCCGCGATCCACCTTGCTGCTGGCCAGATCGACGGCCCAGGCGGCGGCGAGGCCCTCCGGGACGACCGCGAACAGCATCGCGGAGAACACCACCACGGCGATCGCACGCAGCACCCGGGTGCCGAAGACGATCCGGAACCCGTCCAGCGTCTCCCGGCCGAGATGGCGTTCTACGCTCG
>DASRRF010000095.1:0-6423 GCA_035695905.1 Micromonosporaceae bacterium
AGAGCAGCAGCGTGTTGATCACGCCGAGCACGGCCACCACGATGGTGAGCAGCAGCAGCACGTAGAGGATGCCGAGGATCACGTCGAGGATCCGGTTCTGCTGCTTGATCAGGGCGGATGAGTCGACCACCGACACCTCGGGGTTGCCGGCGAACATCGCGTTGAGCGCCTGCTCCACGGAGGCCGCCCGGTCCGGGTCGGTCAGCTTGACGAAGCCCTGCTGGGCCAGTGGCGAGGTGAATGTGGTGGCGTCCGCCGGGCCCACCATCGGCGTCGAGGCGACCTGGTTGTTCTTGAAGATGCCGACGACCTGCTCCGGGATGTCGCCGCCACGGGCGGTACGCATCCGCAACGTGTCGCCGACGGACAGGTTACGGTCCTTCGCGGTGTCCTCGTCGAGCAGGATCTCGCCGGCGTTGATCGCGCGGATCTCGCCCGCCACGCGCTCCAGCCGGAACACCGTCGTGGCCGCGCCGGCGTCGCCGGCCACCACCTGGGTTGCCTTGTCGCCCAACGAGACCCGGTCGCTCTGTAGCGCGAGTACGGTCTGCACGCCGGGAATCGCCGCCATCTCGGTGGCCTTCGCCGGGTTGAACCCGCCGGTGGTGCCGGAGGTGAAATCGCTCATCACGATCAGCTCGGCGTTGAGGTCCTGCCGGAACAGCTTGGTGACACCGGCCTTGACCGAGCTCGCGATGACCCCCGCGCCGGTGGCCAGGGTCACCCCGATCATCAGCGCGGCGGCGGTTACCGCGGTACGCCGCGGGTTGCGGCCGGTGTTGCGTACCCCCAGCCGTCCGGGTACGGAGCGCCGGAACACCGCGCCGAGCCAGCCGGTGACCGGCCGGCTGATCGCCGGGGCGAGCATCGCCACGCCGAGGAACGCCAGCGCCGCGCCGCCGCCGAGCAGCAGCGCGAGGTTGCCCTTCACGGTGTCGGTGAGCTTCAACGCGAGCAGCAGTACGCCGAGCGCGAAGACGACCGCACCGGCCAGGGTGAGCCGGCCCAGCGGGCGGTCCGGGGTGGCCGCGTCGCGCATCGCCGCGATCGGGGCGACCCGGGACGCACGTACCGCCGGGATCACCGCGGCCAGCACGGTGAAGCCGGTGCCGACGAGCAGCGTCCAGACGACGACGTACGGCCGTACCGAGATCCCGTTGGTCGGCAGGTCCGAGCCGGTGAGCTTCTGCAGCAACAACACCAGCAGCCAGCCCACGCCGATGCCGAGGACCAGCCCGACGATCGAGGAGAGCAGGCCGAGCAGCACCGACTCGATCAGTACGGCCCGGTTGACCTGCCCCCGGCTGGCTCCGAACGAGCGGTACAGGGCCAGTTCCCGGGTGCGCTGGGCGACCAGCATGGAGAACGTGTTGAAGATCAGGAAGGCGCCGGTGAACAGGCCGACAACGGCGAACACGACCAGGAACGTCTTGAGGAAGCTGGTGAAGCCGGCCACGTCCTTGCTCTGCGCCTTGGCGGTCTCCTCGCCGGTGCGTACGACGTAGCTAGGGCCGATCTTGGCGGCGATCCGGTTCTTCAGCTCCTCCGGAGTGACACCGGTCTCCGCGGTGGCATCCACGTTGGTGTAGACGCCGAGCTTGCCGAGCATCAGCTCCTGGGCCACCGGCATGGTGAACGCGACAGTGGTCTCGCCGCCGAGCGAGTCCCGGTCGCCGCGGTACCCGAAGATGCCGACCAGGGTGAAGGTACGCCGCGGCGCCAGCGTGATCACATCCACCTGGTCGTTGATGGTGTACCCGGTCTTCTTGGCCAGGTTCGCGCTGATCGCGATCTGGTTCGGTGCGGCGGGCGGGTTGCCTTCGCGCATCTCCAGCAACCCGGAGTTGTCCGGCACCCAACCGGCGCCGAACCGGGGTGCCCCGGTGCTGCCGACCACCTTGCCGTTCTTGCCGATCACCCGGGCGCCATCGGTTATCACCTGCGGGGTCGAGTGCGCCACGCCGTCCACATCGTTGGCGATCGTGTCCGCGGTGGCCTGGTCCACGAACGCGGTGACGACCTCGCTGTCGGTCTGCTCGGGCGCGGTCGACTTCGCGGTCACCTGGACGTCGACGTCCTCGTTGACCGTCTCGAAAAGCTGTTCGAAACCCTTGGCCATGGTGTCACCGGCGACGAACGCGGCGGACATGAACATCGTGCCGAGCACCACGGCCAGCGCGGAGAGCAGCAGCCGCAGCTTGTGCGAGAGCAGGCTGCGCAGCATCGCCCTAAGCATCGGTAGCCCTATGCATCGTCGCGGTCCTGCGCACCGGCGTTGTCCAGCCGGCGCATCCGGTCCAGCACCGTGTCCGCGGTGGGTTTGTCCAGCTCGTCGACGATCTGTCCGTCGCCGAGGAAGACCACCCGGTCGGCGTACGAGGCGGCGTTCGGGTCGTGGGTGACCATCACTATGGTCTGGCCGAACTCGTGCACCGAGTCGCGCAGGAACGCCAGCACCTCGGTGCCGGAGCGGGAGTCCAGGTTGCCGGTGGGCTCGTCGGCGAAGACCACCTCGGGCCGGGACACCAGGGCGCGGGCGCAGGCCACCCGCTGCTGCTGGCCGCCGGAGAGCTGGCTCGGCCGGTGATGCAGGCGATCCCGCAACCCGACCGTGTCGATCACCATGTCGAACCAGCCCTCGTCCGGCTTGCGGCCGGCGATCGCCAGCGGGAGTGTGATGTTCTCCTCGGCGGTCAGCGTCGGCAGCAGGTTGAACTGCTGGAAGATGAAGCCCACCTTGTCCCGCCGCAGCTCGGTGAGGCCGGCGTCGGTGAGGCCGGTCACCTGCGTCTCGCCGATCCACACCCGGCCGGAGTCGACCGTGTCGAGGCCGGCCAGGCAGTGCATGAGGGTCGACTTGCCGGAGCCGGACGGTCCCATGATGGCCGTGTACCGACCCCGCTCGAACGTCGCGCTGACCCCGCGCAGCGCGGCCACCTGCGCTTCGCCGGTGCCGTACACCTTCCAGACCTGCTCGGCGCGAGCGGCGACCGGGCCAGGACCGGCGGCGGTGTCCCCGTCCGTCGTCATATCGAGATCATCAGGCACCTTCGCCTGATCTGTCCGCGTTTTGTCGCTATTGGCGGGCTATTCGCGGGCTATCCGCCCGGCCGGACCAGGCCGGTCTCGTACGCCAGCACCACCGCCTGCACCCGGTCGCGCAGGCCCAGCTTGGTCAGCACGTGGCCGACGTGCGTCTTGATCGTCGTCTCGCTGACCGACAGCGCCTGGGCGATCTCCCCGTTGGACCGGCCGCGGGCCATGTGTACCAGCACCTCGCGCTCGCGCTCGGTCAGCGCGTCCAGCCCGCGCGGCGGGGTTGCCTCCGGATCGGGCAGCGTCTCGGCGAACCGCTCCAGCAGCCGGGTCAGGATCCGCGGCGCCATCACCGCCTCGCCGGCCGCCACCGTACGGATCGCGGCCACCAGATCCTCCGCGGGTACGTCCTTGGCCAGGAACCCGCTGGCCCCGGCGCGTAGCGCGCCCACCACGTACTCGTCGAGGTCGAACGTGGTCAGGATGAGCACCCGGACCGGCAGCCGGGCCTCGACGATCGTCTTGGTGGCGGCCACCCCGTCCATCCGCGGCATCCGGATGTCCATCAGCACCACATCGGGCAGCAGCCGGCGGGACAGGTCCACCGCCTCGACGCCGTCGCCCGCCTCGCCGACGATGTCGAGATCGTCCTCGGCACCGAGCACCATCCGGAACCCGGTACGCAGCAGCGGCTGGTCGTCGACGAGCAGCACGCGTACGGGTCGCGGGTTGGTCATGTGTCCTGCCTCGGTCCGGTGCCGTCCAGCTGGTCCATCGGGATCTTCGCGTACACCCGGAACCCGCCACCGGGCCGGGGTCCGGTACGCAGCGTCCCGCCGTACAGCGCGACCCGCTCGCGCATGCCCAGTAGGCCATGGCCGAGCGGCGCGGGGGCCAGCCGCGGACCGCGGCCGGTGTCGAAGACCTCGAGCAGCAGCCATTGCCGGCCGAAGTCGAGCCGCACGCCGGCGGTGGCCGTGCCGGCGTGCTTGAGGCTGTTGGTCAGCGCCTCCTGCACGATGCGGTAGACGGTCAGTGCCACCCCCGGATCCAGCGGGCTAGGCTCGCCCTCCACCCGCAGCGCGACCGGCAGGCCGGCCTCGCGTACCTGCTCGATGAGGGTCTCGATGCCGGCCAGGCCCGGTTGCGGGGCCAGCTCCGCGGCCGGCTCCGCCTCGGTACGCAGTACGGTGAGCAACCGGCGCATCTCGCGCAGCACGGTGCGCCCGGTCTTCTCGATCGTGTCCAGCGCCTCGTCGGCCGAGGCCGGGTCGCGGGAGAGCACCCGGCGCGCGCCGGTGGCCAGCACGCCCATCACGCTGACGTGGTGCGCGACGACGTCGTGCAGCTCGCGGGCGATCCGCCGCCGCTCGTCGGCCACCGCCTGGCCGGCCAGGCTGCGCAGGTTCTCCTCGGCGGCCCGGGTGCGCTCCTCCAGGGCGGCGGTGTACGCGCGTCTATTGTGGACGGTACGGCCGATGAAGAACGCCACCAGCGCGATGAGTACGTCGGCGGTCATCGCGTACCACACGTTGATCCCGGCCCCGGCCAGCCGGCCGCGCTGCGCCAGCTGGACCGCCACCGTGGCCAGCCACAGCGTGGCGGCCAGCGGCGCGGCCCGCTGCAGCTGCCGGGACGCGGCCGCCGTGTAGGTGAGCACGATGATGGTCAGCGAGATCGGGTCGAGGTAGCGGATCGGGATCCACACCACCATCAGCACCACGCAGGCGGCCACCGCCCACTCCAGGTGCCGGCGGCGGATCGCGATCGGGGACAGCCCGACCGCGGCTCCGGCGAGCGCGCCGGCCCACGACCCCGGCCACAGCTCCCGCGGGCCGAGCAGCAACAGCACCGCCTGGGCGGCCAGCAGGCCGGCGGCGAGCGCGGCGTCGCCGGCCACCGGCCGGGAGTACAACCAGCGCCAGGTGGCCATGATCAGATGACGTCGTCCGCGCCGCCGCCGCTGTCGGCCGGGACCGGCCGCTCGGGGAACGGCGGGGGAGTGCCGCCGAAGGCCGGGCAGAGTGCCTGGTGCGCGCACCAGCCGCATAGCCGGCTCGGCCGCGGGCGGAAGTCGCGCGCCGCGGTGGCCCGCTCGATGGCCCGCCACAGCGCAACCAGCGTGCGCTCGAAACGCATCAGCTCCTCGGCGTCCGGCGTGTAGTCGCAGGCCTCGGCGTCCTTGAGGTAGAGCAGGCGGAGCACCCGCGGCACCACGCCGCGGGTGCGCCACAGCACCAGGGCGTAGAACTTGAGCTGGAACAGCGCCCGGGCTTCGAACGCCTCGCGCGGCGCCCCGCCGGACTTGTAGTCCACCACCCGCAACTCGCCGGCCGGCGACACATCCAGCCGGTCGACGTACCCGCGGATCACCAGCTGGTCGTCGACGGTCGCCTCGACCAGCGACTCCCGGTCGGCCGGCTCCAGGCGGCGCGGGTCCTCCACCGCGAAGTAGCCGCCCAGCAGCTCCCGGGCCGAGTCGAGCAGGCCGGCCGGGTCGCCGATCGGATCCTCGCCGGTGAACAGCTCGACCAGCTCCGGCTCCTCCTCGACCAACCCGTCCCAGGCCGGCGCGACGAGCTCCGCGGCGGCCTGCGGGGTGCGCCCCGGGGCCGGCAGGTCGAACAGTCGCTCCAGCACCGCGTGCACCAGCGTGCCGCGCAGCTGGTCGAGGCTAGGCCGCTCGGGCAACCGGTCGATGGCCCGGAACCGGTACAGCAGCGGGCAGGTCTTGAAATCCGCCGCCCGGGACGGCGACAGGCTCGGCAGCGCCGGCTCGACCGGCCCCGGGTCGGCCACCACCGGCTCGGGACTGCCCAGCACCGGCTCCGCCGCCGAAGTTGTCATGCAGCCAGGCTAGGCGACCGGTACGACAGGTCCGGTCCGGCCTATGCCTCTGGATTGGCCGGAGCGCCGTAGCATTCGGGGGGATGGCTGACGGTCCGGAATCCGACAACCGTCGCGGCACGCCGCCGCGGCGGCCCGGCATCCCGCTGGGCCGGGTCCTCGGTGTCCCGGTCTTCCTACACGCGTCCTGGGTGCTGCTGGCGGTCTTCGTCACCGTGGCGTACGGGCAGCTGGTCGGCGAGCGGCTGCACCTGCCCGGCCCGGCCGCGTACGCCGTCGGTTTCGGTTTCGTGCTCTGCCTGGTGCTGTCCGTCCTGCTGCACGAGCTCGGGCACGCGGTGGCCGCCCGGCGGTTCGGCGTACCCGTGCGGGGCATCACCCTGGAACTGCTCGGCGGCTACACGGAGATGGAGGGCGACGCGCCACGCCCGGGCGTCGAGCTGGTGGTCTCGCTGGCCGGTCCGGTCGTGTCGCTGGTGATCGGGCTGGTCGCGGCCGGGGCCACCGCGCTGCTGTCGATGGACACCGTGATCGGCCAGA